>CANEHP010000227.1 GCA_947427325.1 uncultured Clostridia bacterium
ATATATGATCAACAGACAGCAAATGAGAGTTGCGGCAATACACGATCTATCGGGCTTCGGACGCTGTTCGCTGGCGGTTATTATGCCTGTTTTAAGCGCAATGGGCATTCAGTGCTGTCCTGTTCCCACTGCGGTTTTGTCTACTCACACAGGTGGATTTGAGGACATTGTCATAAAGGATCTGACTGATTATATCAGTCCCGCACTTGCGCAGTACAAAAAGCTCGGCATAGGCTTTGACGCAGTTTACAGCGGTTTTTTGGCTTCCGCCGAGCAGATAGACCATTGTCTTGAGTTTTTTTCATCGTATAAGAACAGCTTAAAGGTGGTTGACCCTGTAATGGGAGATCATGGAAAGCCCTACCGCACTTATACTCCCGAGCTGTGCGGGAGAATGGGCGAGCTGGTGAATGTGGCGGATGTGATAACTCCCAATCTCACTGAATCGGCTATTCTTTTGGGTGAAAAGTACCCAATGGAGCTTACCGCAAGCACTGCAAAGAGTTGGCTTGCAAGGCTTTGCGAAAAGGTGAAGGTTGCGGTTATAACAGGAGTGCCATTGGCGGAGGGGGTTATTTCCAATGTGGGCTGCGACAGGGAAAAGGGCGGATTCTGGCGGGTAGACTGCGATTACGTTCCTGCAAGCTATCCCGGCACGGGGGATATTTTTGCAAGCGTTCTCACAGGAGGACTGCTCAGCGGGGACAGCCTGCCTATTGCCATGGACAGGGCTACGATGTTTACGCAAATTGCCATAAAAAACACATACAGCTACGGGCTGGAGGCGAGAAACGGCGTTTTGTTTGAGCCTTCTTTGAGTTGGCTTATTAACGGCAATATGGCTTGCGGGTTTAAAAAGCTGTGACAAATTCGAGTTTTATGAAGTTCTGATTTATGCAAATTGCAAAAAATATATTTACATATGGGAAAAACAGTATAAATATCAAACAAAATGCAAGTTATGATAAATAAACTTGCAAAAACCTCTTGACAAATACCCGCCAAATGAATATAATGTAAATGTAGAGCAAAGGAGCTTAAGCATACCGGATTATTGGTGTGCTTAAGCTCCTTTAGTTTTAGGCAATGCCTTATCGGTATTGTCTTATACTTATTCTTAATCATCTTATAGACAACTTTGCAAAAATCCTGCATTTATTGCTTCGTCAGTCTGCCTTGCTGTATCGCATACAGCTGCGGCAGCCTTCCTTCCACAAAATGCAGTCTTTTCGCAAATTTGTCTGCAATCTGATTAAGAAATAGTATTACAGAAAGAAAGGAGCGGTTAATAATGACATTAACTACTATGAGCTTAATGGCGGAGGTAAATGAGGCGTCGAATATCACCGAGGCGGTCAGCGAAGCATTAGGCACAACTATTTTCGGAACAACGGGCGTTTGGTTTTTAATCGGCGCAGCTCTTGTATTTTTTATGCAGTGCGGCTTTGCAATGGTGGAAAGCGGCTTTACAAGGGCAAAAAATGCGGGAAACATTATAATGAAAAACCTTATGGACTTCTGTATAGGTACGGTTACCTTTACACTTCTCGGGTTCGGCTTGCTTTGCGGCGAGGACGCATTATTCGGACTTGTTGGTATTCCGAATCTCGGCATATTCACAGATTTTGCAAATTTTCCCTGGCACAATTTTGTATTTAACTTAGTTTTCTGCGCTACCACTGCAACAATAGTTTCGGGCGCAATGGCGGAAAGGACAAAGTTTTCGTCCTACTGTATCTACTCGGCTATAATCAGTCTTGTGATATATCCCATCGAGGCGCATTGGATCTGGGGCGGCGGCTGGCTCTCACAGCTCGGCTTTGTGGATTTTGCAGGCTCTACCGCAATACATATGGTGGGCGGTATTGCAGCGCTTATCGGTGCGGCTATGGAAGGTCCCCGTATAGGCAAATTCTCCAAGAGCGGGAAGCCTAAGGCTATTTTGGGACATTCCATGACTTTGGGTGCGCTGGGCGTATTTATTCTTTGGTTCGGCTGGTACGGTTTTAACGGTGCGGCTGCGGGAAATACCGACTTTTTGGGTCAGATCTTCCTTACAACCACCATTGCTCCTGCTGTAGCTACCTGCACCACAATGGCATTTACATGGATAAAGAACGGGAAGCCCGATGTTTCCATGTGTTTAAACGGTGCTTTGGCGGGACTTGTGGCAATAACTGCGCCCTGTGCCGATGTGGATTGCCTGGGTGCGGCGATTATCGGAATTGTGGCAGGCTTGCTGGTTTGCTTCGGCGTATGGCTGCTTGATTACAAGCTTAAGGTTGACGACCCTGTGGGCGCAGTTCCCGTACACTGTCTTAACGGTATTTGGGGTACTATTGCCGTTGGTCTGTTTGCAACGGGCAAGGGTCAGGACGGAATCACGGGCTTATTCTACGGCGGCGGATTCCATCAGCTGGGCATTCAGCTTTTGGGCTTTGTTTCCGTTGCGGGCTGGGCGGCGGTTACCTGCTTTATAATGTTCTTTGCTATAAAGAAAACCATAGGTCTGCGTGTTTCTCATCATGAGGAGGTTGTGGGTCTGGATATTACGGAGCATGGCTTAATTTCCTCCTATGCGGACTTTATTCCCGCAATGCATGTCGAAGGCTCTGCCGACCACGAGCGAGAGGTCAGCAATCTTGAAACCTCGGGAGTTTCTGTTGCTATCGAACATAAGTCCGCCGATAAGGCAAATGTTCCCGCAGGCGACGTTAAAATGACAAAGGTTGAGATAATTACCAAGCTTGAACGGTTCGAGCAGCTTAAAAACGCTCTTTACGGAATAGGAATTACGGGCATGACCGTTACAAATACTATGGGCTGCGGTATGCAGAAGGGTTCTGCGGAGTTTTACCGCGGAGTTCCCATTGAGCCGAGGCTTTTGCCTAAGGTTAAGGTTGAGGTCGTGGTTTGCAAGGTGCCTGTCGAAAAGGTTGTCGACGCCGCTAAAAACGCTCTTTATACGGGACGGATCGGCGACGGAAAGATTTTCGTCTATGATGTTGAAAACGTAATGAAGGTGAGAACGGGCGAAGAGGGTTATGAAGCTTTGCAGGATAATGAGTAAGATTTACGGTATGCTTGATTAAATTTTTTCATATTGTGATATTCTCCTAAGGTAAAAACCGCACTGATTTTTAGGTGCGGTTTTTATCTTTTTGGGAAATAACTTGGGAAATTACTTGAGAAAAAACGCACAATAATTCGCTTTATGGCTGTGTAAAAATGCTTTTTGTGAATAACAGCTATAATCTTAAAAATCAAAAATCATTAAATATTGTTTAAAGACGGTTGCAAATATAGACAAAATATGGTATAATAACCTCAAACTGCCTAAAGAGGAAAAAATCATTTAAATGTTTGAGGACATTTTACCTTTTCAGAGGTATCGAATTTTGCAAAGCAAAATTCTCTTTTTATGGTATAATAACCTCAAACTGCCTAAAGAGGAAAAAATCATTTAAATGTTTGA
>CANEHP010000228.1 GCA_947427325.1 uncultured Clostridia bacterium
GGCAAAATTTGCCGAAAAGATGCGTGCCAATTTCTATGAGAACAAGTTCTAAATCCAAATAAAATACAGACAAATTGTGCAGGTCGGACGTACTCATTTTCCATAAACCGTCCCCGGCATACGGACGTTTCCGCAAGAGGTTTTTCTCATAAAAAATTGTATGCCCGTCGGCTTTATCCGTATTTTTATCTGAAATTTTTATTTACGCTGTTGACATTCTTTAGCGAGGTGTTTTTATGAATATTGTTGAAATAATTAAAAAGAAAAGGGATAAAGGGGAGCTGTCCGATGAGGAAATCCGTTTTTTTATAAAATCCGTAACCGAAGGCGGCGTTCCCGATTATCAGACAAGCGCCTTGTTAATGGCTGTTTACCTTAACGGAATGACAGACGGTGAAATCTCTGTTCTAACCGACGCTATGGCAGGCAGCGGAGATAAAATTGATTTAAGCTATATAGACGGAATTAAGGTGGATAAGCACTCCAGCGGAGGGGTAGGTGATAAAACCACTCTTGTTGTTGCTCCAATGGTCGCTGCCTGCGGACTTCCTGTTGCAAAGATGTCGGGCAGGGGTCTTGGCTTCAGCGGCGGCACTATAGATAAACTTGAAGCTATACCGGGCTTTCGCACCTCACTTACCGAAGAAGAGTTTGTAACCTTTATAAAGCGTGACGGCATTGCGCTTATGGGACAGACTAAGAATGTCGCTCCCGCCGATAAAAAGCTGTATGCGCTTCGTGACGTGACAGGCACGGTAGAGAGCATACCTCTTATTGCGGCAAGCATAATGAGTAAAAAGTTAGCTTGCGGTTCGGACAGCATTGTGCTTGATGTAAAATGCGGCTCAGGCGCATTTATGAAAACCTTTGAAAGCGCCGTGCTTTTAGCCGAAAAAATGGAGAGGATAGGACGGGCTAACGGCAGGAATGTTTATGCCCTTATTACCGATATGGATCAGCCCTTGGGCTGCGCTGTGGGAAATGCCCTTGAAGTTAAAGAGGCGATTGAAACTTTAAAGGGCAGGGGTTCAGAGGATTTTACGGAATTGTGTTATATTATATCTTCTTTTATGCTTGTGGCAGGAGAAAAGGCAGGAGATTTGAATGAGGCAAGGGAAATGCTGATGAAGTCCGTAGACAACGGTACGGCACTTGAAAAATTCAGAAAATTTACGAAAAATCAGGGTGGAAATCCCGAAATAATCGAAAACTATTCACTTTTGCCCCAAGCTCCTGCGGTAATTGATCTGAAATCGCCTGTTAGGGCAGCTGTAAGCGCAATAGACGGAGAAGTGATCGGTTCTGCCGCTTTAACGGTAAAGGCAGGAAGGCTTACCAAGGAGGATCGGATAGATCACAGCACAGGTTTTGAGCTTTTTGCCAAAAAGGGGGACAATGTGGAAGAGGGGCAAACTATCGCCAAAATTTATGCACCTGACGAGCAATCCGCAAGGGAAGCAAAGGAGCGGGTTTTTTCCGCTTACAGCTTTGACGCCCAAGCAAAAAAAGAAAAAATCCTTTTGGGATATATAGATAGGGAGGGACTGCATATTGATTAAAACATCTATAGCGGACAGCGGCTACGCTTTACTTTGTCAAAGGGCAGAGGAGGCTTTGGACAACGCTTACTGCCCTTATTCAAAATACCGTGTGGGAGCGGCAGTAATGACGGAGTCAGGAAAAATCTACACAGGCTGCAATATAGAGAACGGCAGCTACGGTGCATCCAACTGCGGCGAAAGAACAGCTGTTTTTAAGGCGGTAAGCGACGGCGAGCGAAGGCTTACGGCTATTGCGATTTTTACCGACATAGGTAATTCTCCGCCCTTTCCCTGCGGAATATGCAGGCAGGTGTTAAGCGAATTTTGTTCGGGAGATATGGCCGTTATTGTTTTCGACGGCGAAAAGTCCGTCTATAATCTTACCTTAGAGGAATTACTGCCATATTCCTTTGAACTCAAGTCTGATACCAATCCCTTTTAAACTGCGGTATTACGTCAGTTTAAAAAGAGATTGGTATGAAAGCTGACCCGGCAAAAATTAACAACAGAAAGGAACACAGAAATGAACATAGAAATGAACAGTTTAAAAAAGAACCGCTTTAAGGTATTAAGCGCAGTTTTAGCTTCCGCCGCTCTTTTTACCGGCTGTAACAACGCCGATACGGGAGTGCAAGGCACAGGTGCGGAGATCCCCAAATTCAACATAGCGGCAAAGGAGCTTCCCGAAAGCGAGGGGCTTACATTTGTACAAAATTTAAAGGTTGGCTGGAATTTGGGAAACACTCTTGACGCAACTCAGAAAACCTCTGTTGATACCGCTTCCGAAACCTCGTGGGGCGCCCCTGTCACCACTGTGGATATGATAAAGGCAGTTAAGAACGCAGGTTTTAACACTTTAAGACTGCCTGTTACATGGCACAATCATATTGATAAGAACAACACTATTTCGGAAGATTGGCTGAAGCGTGTTAAAGAGGTAGTTGATTACGGCTATAAAAACGGTATGTATGTTATTTTGGATATTCACCATGATACCGATTTAAAATATTTCTACCCCACATATGAAAAGCTTGAGCAATCCAAGAAGTTTGTAACGGATATTTGGACGCAGCTTTGTGAGGTCTTTAAGGATTACGATGAGCATTTGATTTTTGAATGTATGAACGAGCCTCGCCTTGTGGGCACAAATAATGAATGGTGGGTTGATGTAAACAGCGGTTTGGCTAAGGAGGCAATCGACTGTATTATGCAGACCAATCAGGCGTTTGTGGATTTGGTAAGAGCAAGCGGCGGAAAAAATGCGGACCGTTATCTTATGGTGCCAAGCTACTGCGCTTCTCCCGATTTTGCCTGCTGTGATTTGTTTTCGCCGCCAACCGACAGTGCAAATAAAGTGATAGTTTCGGCACATTCCTATGACCCTTACGACTTCGCTTTATCCGATAATATGAACAGCAGCAGTTTTTCCGAGAGCTCGGGCAGCGTTATTGAAGAAAAAATGTCTGCATTGTATGATAAATTTGTTTCAAAGGGCATTCCCGTTGTAATCGGAGAATTTGGCTCACGGAACAAAAATGAAAACACAGAAGCAAGAGTTAAGCATGCGGCTTTTTATGCCGCCAACGCAAAGGCTTACGGAATACCCTGCATCTGGTGGGATAACAGCGCCTTTAAGGGTGACGGAGAGCTTTTCGGAATTTTAGACCGAAACGAAGGCACTTGGCTGTATCCCGATATTGTGCTTGCTTTAATGGAAAATTATTGATTTATATAGTTTATTGAGGCTGCATAAGAAGCAATATATGTAAGCTGATTAAATAAACCTTAATCAGACTCCAAAGGGGCATATGCTCGGGTTTTTTCGTAAAATCAGGGCATTGCCTCCGGTTGATTCCTATAATATGTTAGAACTTGTTCTCATAGAAATTGGCACGCATCTTTTCGGCAAATTTTGCC
>CANEHP010000229.1 GCA_947427325.1 uncultured Clostridia bacterium
CAGGGACGCCCCGGTCGGTGGATTTGTCTGATTTTTATTAAGATTTAGTATTAATATGTTTGCGGTTTTGAAATTCTTTTTAAATCAGTAAATTACCGCCAACTTTCCTTGAGATAACTATAAATCGGCACTAGTGTGGTGTCCCGCTCAAAAATGAAATAAGATGCGCAGCAATTTTTTCCATATGCAAGGCGGAGGACGAAGGCTTGCCGGCGCAAGTCGAGGACGACAACGAAGCGTATGGGAAAAAGGGCAAGCAGATATTTTATTTTTGAGCGGGACAGCACACTAGGTTTCCCGAGAGCGATAAATATTGCCTGTTTTAATGAAAGCCGTGCTGTAAATTACGATTTATGCCTGTAATAATTATTCTCTGTCACCTGCTCCGGATAGATCAAAACCCTATCCTCGACAGTAATTCCGGATAAGATTTCGGTTTTGTCCGAAAGCTCTATTCCCGTTTCTATATTTCTTCTTACGGAAATGCCCTTTTCAAGCACATAGACATACTCGCTTATTTCATCCTGTGCGATAGCGGTATAGGGCAGCATTGTAAGAGTTCTTTCATCACCCGTTATAAGCTGTGCCGTTACCGAGTAGCCCGCTCTCAGCATTCCCGTATCTCCTTTTTCTATTGCAACGGTAACGTCAACTACCGTTTCGGGCAATGCGGCTGTGTTTGCGGTTAATGTATAGGCATTTTCTCCCATTCCCGTTACCCTGCCGGAATACTCTCCCTCCATAAGCGCCGCTCCGCTTAGCTGCACGGTCTGTCCTTTTTCTATAAGAGAAATGTCGGCTTCGTTTACCGCCACTACCGCAAACCACTGCTCCTCCTTCTTTACAATAGTACCCTTGGCGGTTACGGTGGGACGGTATTGGCATATTTCCGCGCTTACCGTTTCAACAACGGGAACCATGCTTTGCACCGCGTCGGGAACGGCGAAAGCCATATAGCCTGCTGCGCCGCCCAAAGCGGCTATTATTGCTATTTTAAGGAGAGATAAATTTTTTCTTTTTTTGGTTGTTTTCATTTTATTTGTTTCCTTTCTTCTGTTATATTTATGGCAATTATGTTTGTTTTTGGTAAGGCCGGGCTGATTTTCGCCCGTTCTCGAAGCTGTAAGGCTTTTTTGTTTTGCTGCTTTACTATTGTGCCGAAAAATTAGTGGAATATGTTAGAATAATTGAAAAAAACAGGTATAAAATATCCCTTGTGGAAAAGAAAAAAGGAAAATTTTCAAATTAAAGGAGATGAATTTATGAACCTGATACCTTGCAGCGAAAACTGTAAGCACCAAAAGGACGGCTATTGCTGTTTAGAGGAATACGGTGCAATTACCGATGTGATTTCCTCACCCTGCGCATATTTCGATGAAAGAAAGGAAACGGCGAAAAACACAAATACCGCAAAAAATAAACAATAGCACAAGGCGACGGCAGAACAACAAGAAGGAGGACGGTAAAATGATAAAAGCGGAAAATCTCACTAAAATTTATTCCCCCTGCGGCGGCTGCTCGGTAACCGCTCTTGACAACATAAGCTTAGAGGTGGCAGACGGAGAATTTCTTGCGGTGGTGGGCGCATCGGGTTCGGGAAAAACTACCCTTATGAACATAATAGGCTGTCTTGACGCACCTACGGAGGGCAGGTACTGCTTAGACGGCACAGATGTTTCCACCCTTGATTCAAAAGGATTAAGCAACGTGCGAAGCAAAAAAATCAGCTTTGTGTTTCAGGGCTTTAACCTTATACCTACGCTGACCGCCGCAGAAAATGTGGAGCTGCCCCTTATTTACCGCAGAATGGCGGCTGCCCAAAGAAGGGAGATTGTTAAACAGGCTTTGGAGGCGGTGGGCCTGGAAAAAAGGGCGAACCATCTTCCCTTGGAGCTGTCGGGAGGACAGCAGCAAAGGGTGGCTATTGCAAGAGCCTTTGCGTCGGACGCACCTCTTATTCTGGCAGACGAGCCTTGCGGCAATCTTGACAGTAAGGCGGGGGAAACGGTAATGTCAATGCTCCACCAAATGAATAAATTAGGTAAAACAGTAGTGCTTATTACTCACGACAACGCCGCCGCCAAAACGGCGGACAGAGAGGTGAGAATTTCAGACGGAAGGATTTGTGTTTCATGAATTACGGCAATTTTTCGGGAATATTAAAAAGCATAAAAAGGGGAAAGGGCCGCTCTCTGCTCACCCTGTGCAGCGTGGCTGTGGGAGTGTTTGCGGTTGTGGTAATTTCGGGAATAGGTTCGATAGGCTCGGAGCAGATCAACTCCACCATGATGACTATGGGAATTAACTCCGCTATGGTGCAGACCTCGGACAAGGACAGCACAGTCGCTCTTACAAGGGAGGACGTGGCGGCTTTCGGCAGATTGCAGGGAGTTAACAAGGCAATGCCCTTAATGTCGGCTATGAGCCAATCGGTTATTTTGGAAGAATATGTTAACTGCTATGCCTGGGGCGTGGACAAGGACGCAAAGGATATTATATCCATAGAAGCGGTTCACGGCAGACTGATCGACAATCACGACGTGGAAAACCATTCCAGCGTCTGCGTTATAGACGAGGACATTGCCAGACAGACCTACGGGCGGGGCAATATAGTGGGAAAAAAAATAAAGCTGCTTTTAAACGGCAGCTATTATGAGTTTGAGGTAGTGGGTATCGCCAAATCGGGAATAACGGGGCTGCAAAGCATGATGGCGGGAATAATCCCCGATTTTGCCTATATTCCCTATTCCACTATGCAGGATATAACGGGAAAAACCACCTTTGACAAGATTGCGCTTTTACTGGACAGCAAAAGCGCAGATGAAAATCTTACAGAAACGCTCACCGAACAAGTGAACAGCATAAAGGAATGTAACGGAAGCCTGGTTATCAACAATTTTCAGTCTCAAAAGGGGCAGCTTACAGATATTCTGTCGGTGGTCACCACCGTTTTGTCGCTAATTGCGGGAATAAGTCTTATTGTATCGGGCATCACCGTAATGACTACCATGCTGGTAAGCGTGGGAGAGAGAAAGAGGGAGATCGGCATAAAGAAGTCCATCGGCGCAAAAAGTGCGGATATTATGTGGGAATTTTTATCGGAAAGCGTGCTGCTGACGGCTTTGGGCAGCGGCTTGGGAATAATTTTCGCTCTGCTGTGCTGCCTGATCGGCTGCGCTTTGTTATCCGTTCCTTTTACCGTTCCCGTAAATGCGGTTGTGCTGTCTTTTGCGTTTTCGGTGTTTATGGGAGCGGTGTTCGGGGCTTATCCTGCGGGTAAGGCGGCGGGTATGAAGCCCATTGAGGCGCTTAGGAGTTAGGGGAGGCTTTCGGAAAAGCGGCGCTGGTTTATTGTTCTCTCAAGAAACCCGGCGGTAATTTATTGATTTAGAACTTGTTCTCATAGAAATTGGCACGCATCTTTTCGGCAAATTTTGCC
>CANEHP010000230.1 GCA_947427325.1 uncultured Clostridia bacterium
GGACGCCCCGGTCGGTGGATTTGTCTGATTTTTATTAAGATTTAGTATTAGTATTAGGCGGTCATTGTGCGGTGTTGACTTAAATTCTGACAGTATTAGCATTAGTATAAATTCTTGTCGGTTCTGAAATTCATTTTAAAAAGGAGGAAAAATGTCTAAATTTTCAATGTTTATGAAAGAAAACAAGGCAGTCAAGGAAAACGCCAGGTTAGCGGTTACAAATTCTCTTTGCGATGAGGGTGGAAATCCGCTTTTGTGGGAGCTTAGGCATATCAGCTCTAAGGAAAATGAGGCTATCCGAGACTCCTGCATTGCGGAAACGCCTGTGGCGGGAAAAAGCGGAGTAGTGCGCTCCAAGCTGAAAACAGGGCTTTATGTGCAGAAGCTTATCGCCGCATCGGTGGTTTTTCCCGATTTATATGACGCCGAATTGCAGGACAGCTACGGAGCGAAAACTCCCGAAGAGCTGCTTATGGCTATGGTGGATAATCCGGGCGAATATAACCGTTTGGCTGAATTTGTACAGCATTTTCAGGGCTTTGACATTTCCTTTGACGAAAAGGTGGAACAGGCAAAAAACTGATCGAGGAAGGGGATGGCGAGTCCAATTACGCTTACTATGCCCTTCACAAGCTTAATATTTTGCCGTCTGTTTTTTTGGAGATGGACCCGCAGGAAAAAGCCTTTGTGATTGCCGCTATACAAATCAGGGTTGAGCAGGAGAAAAGGGAGAGAGAAAAAAGAAAAAAGGAAATGGGAAGGGGTAGGTGAAGGTGAGTTTTTTAGCTGAGGATTTTGGCTTCTTTTGCGCAAATGAAAAGCCGAATTTTGATTTTTTAACCCTGTTTTCCTTTTTTGAAAAGATTGAAAATGTCTTTATCAATGAATTTTTGCAGGAGAAAAGCTTAAAGGGCGACGCTGTTGATCTTCCCTTGATAATGGGCGGTATGGGGGAGCTTGATTTGCGTCTTGCGGCGCAAAATAAGAGCTTATATTTTTACGACCGATCCGAAAAAGGCTCTGATTCCCGTTGGGAATTTAATTCGGATCACTTCTCCCATACTGATTTTGATAATTCGGTTAACAGCTTTTCCGACATGGCGTTAAACAGCTTTTATAACGATAATGCATATTATCTTTTTGATTATAGCCGCTTTAATTCGGAAGGGCCTCAAAAAAGCGATAGCCGTAATGATTTTAAAAGGGAAATTTATAGGGACAAATGCAAAACCTATGCCCTCAATAACAATAAGGAAAATGCTCCGCCGCAAATACGGGAAAGCCACGGAATAAATTTAAGACCGTTTGCTTTCGGCGCTTTGCCGTCTGTTTTTTTCGCTTACAGTGAGAAAGCTTACGATATGGGCGGAAAGGGCTTTTTTTCGGGCGGCGGGAATTGCTTTTCGGACAGCGGTAATTTCTTTGAGAACTGCGTAAATTGCTTTACCGACAGCGGAAAGGGCTTTTTTTCGGGCGGCGGGGATTGCCCTTCGGACAGCGGTAATTTCTTTGAGAACTGCGGGAATTGCTTTACCTACAGCGGAAAGGGGCTTTTTTCGGGCGGCGGGGATTACTCTTCGGACAGCGGTAATTTCTTTGAGGACTGTGGAAATTGCTTTATCGGCAGCGGAAATTATTTTGCGGAATGCGGCGTGGGTTTTGATAACAGACTTTTGACCGATAAGGCTTTGGAGCGGTTTGGAGCTGCTTGTACGGATAATAAAATTTCGGCTTTTAATATGCTTGTTCGGCTTTTCGGAAAAGGCTTTTCCGATAATGAAGACTCGTTTTTACAGGGTAAAAGCGAAATTGCCTTTAATAGAGAAATTTTATTTGCCGTCAGCAGGGAAAAGGAGTCGGATCTAAAAGGAAGGAATCGTGCCTTTAAATGTCGGGATAAGGTTTTTGCGGAGAAAAGGAAGGATTTTGCGGCTTATGAATTTTGGCAGGACGAAAAAAGGATTGCCGGAGGATACGGGTCTGCCTTGTCTCGGGGGAATTTTTATGCTGTGAATATTGACCTGCTGCAAGGAGAAGAGACTTTATCGCCTTTATCTTTAAGACAGGAGATCGTTTTTGGAGGAGAAGCAGCGCATTTTGAAACAGCGAAACTGCTTACAGGGAAAAAACAGGCTTTTGAAAGACGGAAAACTGATTTTTTATTTGCGCCGACGGCTTTTGAGGGTTTTAATGCGTTTGCAGATCTATACAAGGCTTCCGATCTATATAAGGCTTCCGATGAACACTACCGTCTTTCACAGGAAAACGGTAAGTCCTTAGGCGGCGCTGTCATAATGCGCCAAGGGGAAGATATTGTTGAAAAAAGCCTTTATTTATGCAGTGAGGAATCGGGGGAAACGCATATTTCCTTTGATGATTTAAAGAAGGCGATCGGCACAGGGGCTTTGGAATATTGCGGTAAGCCCGTTAAGGCAGAGATTAAGGTGGATATGTCAGGAATGAAAAATATAATTTATAAGGAAACGAGCGTCGACCACATTGTCGCCGATTTAACTGCGGCGGTAAGCGAGGCGGTAACCGCAGCAGCAGAGGGGGTGCATATTTTATGAGTTCAAAGGGTTATTATGTTTATCTTGATAAATGTCTTTTGCCTGTTGCGCCGAGCAGGATCGTTACGGAAACGGAAAGCGGCAGCAAAAGCGTTACGCTTACAGACGGCAGCGAGGTAAATATTTTGAAAAGTCCCAAGCTTGCGTCTATTAAGCTGAATTTTCTTATTCCGCAGAAAAACTATCCTTTTTTAATGAGCGGTAAGGCCAATAAGGGCGCAAAATTTTATACCGATTATCTGAAATCCCTTAAGGAATCAAAAAGACCCTTTCAGTTTATTGTATCGCGAATGGGGGCGGACGGAGGGTATCTTTTCTCTACCAACATCAAGGTCTCCTTGGAGGATTACACCCTTACGGAGGACGCCGGCAACGGCTTTGATATTGAAGCGGCAGTTATGCTGAAGCAGTATAAGGACCATGGGGTTAAAAAGGTAAAGCTTTCTTTGGACGGAGCGCATCTGCAAAGGAGCAGACCGGATTCTTCCACAGCGGAAAAGCCGATCATGATAGGCTCGGATGTAATAGTAAACGGCAGGCTTTACGGCACAAGCTACGGCGATGCACCCGGGCAGACAAGAACCAATTACAGAGGAAAGGTGAATTTTATAAATCCGAAAGGCTCGCACCCTTATCATATTACCACTCCAAGCGGACTATGGCAGGGTTGGGTGACTAAGGACAGCTTAAAAGCCGTTACTTAACGATTGATTTGGCGGCATTTTAAAGAAAAGGCATAATACTAAGAACTTGTTCTCATAGGAATGGTGCACAGATTTTCGAGCAAATTTTGTCGAGGACAAGGAAAAATTCCGCAGGAATACTCG
>CANEHP010000231.1 GCA_947427325.1 uncultured Clostridia bacterium
GCTCTGCCTCGATTTTTGTTTTTGGCGGCTTTGCCGCCAAAAACGGCGTCAGCTTGTAGAAAAGCCGACCAACGGGAGGTTTTTCTACAAGCTGAAAGCCCCCGAAAAATCGGGGGCTTTGAAAAAATCACAAAATCGCAACGCTTAACTCAAGAAAGGATAGCATGTTCGTCATCCTTATCAAACAGATGAACCTTATTGGGATCAAATGCCAGTTTAACCACGTCCTGAGGACGGGCAGTGCAGCGGGGGCTTACACGAGCCGTCAAAGGAATACCTTCACACGTGAGGTAGAGGTAGGATTCAGCACCCATCATTTCGGTAACGTCCACGTTCGCTTCAATAATACCTGTGGTGGCTGCGGAAATGAACATCTCCTCATCATGAATATTCTCGGGACGAATACCGAATGTAACTTCCTTATCAACATAATTCTTAAGACCTTCACAATCGGCGGTTTTGCTGTTAGGCAGCTCAACATAGAACTTTCTGCCTCTGCTGCTCTTGGTATCCTCCGAACCGAATTCAACGGTGTACTTACCGTTCTGCAAAATAAGCTTAGCATCTATAAAGTTCATCTGAGGAGAACCCATAAAGCCTGCTACGAATTTATTAACGGGATTTTCATAAAGGTTAATAGGAGAGTCAATCTGCTGAATAAAGCCGTCCTTCATAACAACGATTCTGTCGCCCATGGTCATAGCTTCGATCTGGTCGTGGGTTACATAGATAAATGTAGTACCCAATCTCTTATGAAGCTTGGAAAGCTCGGTTCTCATCTGCGCACGAAGCTTTGCGTCCAAGTTAGACAAAGGCTCGTCAAGAAGGAATACCTGAGGATCACGGACAATCGCACGGCCTAAAGCAACACGCTGTCTCTGACCGCCTGATAAAGCCTTGGGCTTTCTGTCAAGAAGGTGGCTGATGTCAAGACTCTTAGCAGCTTCTTCAACCAATCTCTTGATTTCGTCCTTAGGGACTTTGCGGAGCTTAAGACCGAACGCCATATTTTCAAATACTGTCATATGGGGGTAAAGAGCATAGCTCTGGAATACCATTGCTATATCTCTGTCTTTGGGGGCAACATCGTTTACTAATCTGTCGCCGATGAACAGCTCGCCTTCGGAAATTTCCTCAAGACCCGCAATCATACGAAGGGTGGTGGATTTGCCGCAGCCGGAAGGTCCGACTAAGATAATGAACTCCTTATCCTTGATGTTCATTGTAAAGTCGGATACTGCGGTTACGCCGCCGGGGTAACGCTTGTAAATGCCTCTGAGTGATAAACTTGCCATGTATGTGACCTCCTAAGTTTAATAACATTTTCTTAATACTATAATAACAGAAAAGCGTAAAATATGGTAGTACCTAATTAACTAAAAAAGTCTGAAATGCTTTATGTAAATTGACTAAGCGATACAAACGGAAATGGAAATTGAGTGATTTTTGTTGACAAGTTGCACAAAAAACGGGGCATTTTAAGCAGCAATAAACCACCGTCAAAGCAAATTTTGTAGATTTGTATAATTTTAATAATACTTTTTTGTATAATGTTTTAAAATCTTTGGCATATATATTACTAAGCCTTTCCGAAAATTTGTTCATAACAACAAAAAAAGGCTTATATGGTAATTTTCTTAAACAAAAAATAATATTAAACAGGGGGAATAATAAATATGCCGAGATCGAAGAAAATTTTTTTAAAAAAATTTGCATTTATTTTAATAGGAGTAATATTGGCGATTTTTGCGGTCAAATCGGTTGTAAGCTACATATCCGCCGCCACAGGCACAGTTACTGAGGAAAATGCGGCGAGCTTTTTGGAAAAATGCGGCTGGAAAATCGAAAGGAGCAGTGCCGAAACAGAAGAAGTGTATATTCCCGCCGTCTTCAGCGAGGTCTACGAAAGATATAACGCAATTCAGCTGAAGCAGGGCTATGACCTTTCCAAATATAAGGGCGAACGGGTAATAAAATACTCCTTCACGGTAACAAATTATAAGGGCTTTGATAATGTTAAGGCTCATGTGCTGACATGGGGCGGAAAAATTATAGGAGGCGATATTTGCAGCACCGAGCTTAACGGGTTTATGACGGGATTTTCGGGGGAAGAGTAAGCTTTATTTTATAAAAAACAAATTTACATTAACACAATTTATTTGATTCGCATGCATTTAGATTAAAATTTTGGCTTTAATGACAAAAAATTGATATGACGATTTTGTGCTAATGGTTAATATTGTTATAAAAAACGAAAGGATGACATTTATATGAAAAAGCTTGTGGGATTCAATAAAGGCGTAAATTTAGGAGGATGGCTTTCCCAGTGCGACTACAGCACGGAGCATTTAAACAGCTTCATTGCCGAAAGCGATTTTAAAAAAATAGCGTCTTGGGGGGTGGACCATATAAGAATCCCGATCGACTACAATATTATGCAAAACCCTGACGGAACAATTAAAGAATCCGGCTTTTCATATATAGACAAGGCGTTATCGCTGTGCGAAAGATATAATTTGAACGCCGTTATTGACCTTCACAAAACAGCGGGCTATTCCTTTGACAAGGGAGAACAGGAAAAGGGATTTTTTGACCATGAAAAATATCAGGAGCTTTTTTACGCTTTATGGGAAGATTTTGCAAAAAGATACGGTAATTCCGAGAAGATAGCCTTTGAGCTTCTTAACGAGGTAACGGATAAGGAGTTTTCAAAAAAATGGAACGAGGTCGCCAAAGAATGTATAAAAAAAATTCGTAATTTTGCACCCCACACTGTGATTTTGGTGGGCGGATACTGGAACAACAGTATAGACGCAATAAAAGATTTGGACCCGCCCTTTGACGATAAGGTTGCGTACACTTTTCACTGCTACGACCCTATGATTTTTACTCATCAACAGGCATGGTGGGTAGATAACTTCGATGTATCGAAGAGCAGAACCTATGAGGAATGCGGCTGTTGTGCGGACAATTTTATACGAGCCTTTAAGGAAGCTTACGAGATAGCGAGGAAAAATGACACCGTGCTTTATTGCAGCGAATACGGTGTCATTAACAAAGCCTCCGCCGCCGATACTTTAAAGTGGTACAAGGATATAAATAAAGCCTTTGAACATTATGGCATAGGCCGCTGTGCCTGGAATTATAAAGAAAAGGATTTTGGACTTTCCGATAAGAAATTGGAAGGCGTTATTGAAGAGCTGACTAAATACCTTTAAATCGGAGAGATCTTGTTATCCTAAAAATTTGTGAATATTAAGAAAAAATAACCGCTGTTTTTCCTCATTTCCATTTCGAGAAAATCACAGCGGTTAATTGCATTTTTATACTAAGAGCGTGTTCACATAAAATCAGTATGCAGATTTTCGTGCATAATTTTGTTGC
>CANEHP010000232.1 GCA_947427325.1 uncultured Clostridia bacterium
CAACAAAATTATGCACGAAAATCTGCATACTGATTTTATGTGAACACGCTCTAGTCTTGGCTTGATTTTTTATGCTGCGATAAAAAACAGCATATTCGCATAAAGGAACACCCGATTTCAAAAAATTACGGAAAAGGTGAAATAAAATGGATATAAGCAAAGATCTTGCACAAACCACTTTTAATAATCGTGAATATTTGATAACACATTTGCCTTATGAGCAGGAAATGGAGTTTTATCAAAATATAAAAATGGGTAATATCAAAGAAGTAAGACGCCTTTTCAAACCCTTGGGCGGCAGTGGCTTCGGAAGACTCAGCAATGATGATTTGATTAACTTGAAATATCACCTTGTGATAACTATTGCGTTTATAACCAGATATTGTATAGAGGGCGGTCTGGAAATGGAAATCGCATATAATTTAAGCGATGTTTATATTATGCGGTTGGACAAGTGTACAAGCGAGGAGGAAATACACGCTATACATAACGAGATAGTGGAGGATTACACAAGCAGAATGCATGCCATACTTAAAAAAGGACTTTTTTCAAAACCCATACTTGTCTGTCTTGATATGATATATGAAAATCTGCACTATAAAATTACCTTAAAGGATTTGTCCAAGCGTGCGGGACTGACTCCGCAGTATCTGTCAAAGCTTTTTCATAAAGAGGTGGGAGTTACCATATCGCAGTATATAAATCAAAAGCGCATTGAAGCGGCGGAAAATTTTCTTAAATTTTCCGACTATTCCTGCATAGAAATTTCCAATTATCTTTGTTTTAGTTCGGAAAGCTATTTTATTCAGGTTTTTAAAGCTCATACCAAGCTTACTCCAAAGGAATACAGAGAGAAATTTTTCAGAACAAAATGGGGGGATTAGCGTAATCTAAGCCCGTGGTTTTCCTTTTATACTATATTTAATTAAATTGCAGACGAATAATGCTGTTTTTACAGCTCCGTTAAATAAATAATAGGGCTGTAAAAGGTATTTTACAGCCCTATTATGGAAAGAAAAAATGAAAATGAAAATATTCATTTAAGTGAGTTTACCCAAAGCGGGTATGACTCTTTTCTACGACTCTTTTCGTTAAACAGATTTTATGTGAGCAAGCATTTAACGAATTGTCTTAAAATTGTTTTGTCCTTATTTTACTTTCTCTTTTTTGTAAGCAGTACAGCTGCTGCAGCAAGCAAACCTACACCTGCCAAAACAGCAACGCCTTCAACACCGGTATTGGGTGCATTATTCTTATCATCGGTTTTATCGTTTGTACTGCCGTTTACAGCTCCTGTTCCGGAGGCTTCTGTTACGGTTGCCGAAGGTTCGGAGGTAGAAGGAGCTTCATTTGATACCGTAAGAGTTTTTAAGGTAATGCTGTGACCCATAAATATCAATCCGCCCTGCTTTACAGTGTCTATAAAGTCTGCGGGAACTTTAAAGGTGATAGAATCGGAATCCACATCAATAGGATATGCGTCCTTTGCCTCTGAAAGCTCGGGACCGCCCTCGCCTTTGGGGTCGATAAATGTCCAGCTGGAGTCCATAGGCTTTAATGACCAATACTCCTGTTCTGTTTTGTCTGTTTCATAGGTAACTGTCACATAAGAATCTGCGGTCAGGTCTGCAAATTCCGAAGCGGGAACTTGTACATTGATGCTCCAGTTTTTGCCCAGATCCTTATTTCCGAGATCATAAGCTGCAACAGAGGAGGTTAAAACCGCTAAAGCGGTGGCGGAGGCGATAACGCCTGCAAATAACTTTGAAACTTTCATAATTTTGTCCTTTCTCAGTAAATTGTTTTAAATGCTTTTTATAAAATCCATCAGCCTACCAAAGCGGTGTTGGCTTGATCGATTTCGCTTTGAATTACACTGTAAATGGTTTCTCTGGTCTGTATCCAGGAATTGCCGTTGTGGTATGCGTCCTTGGAGGGATTGTCGATATTTTCAAATACCATGTCGGAAATACCGTTTTGGAAATCAAATACAGGATGCTCTCTCACCATCTTGAACATAGTATTGCGCATTTCCCACATACTGTCGGTCCAGCCGTATTCGTTAAAATACTGCTCTTTGGTGATCTTTTCCGATTCCTCGCTTCCGTTTGCGGCAGCCTCGCAGTACATTAAAGCTGCAAAGCCCTCGGGATTGGGTGCGCCTGAGCAAAGCAAATAACCGGTCACTCTTGCGGGAATATATAAATTATCGGCGGTGGGGCATTTGGGAATGGGAACAAATCCGACGTCTTTAGCCTCGCCATACTGTGTAAGACTATATTCGCCGTTAACTTCGATTAACGCCCAGTAACCAACGGCAAAGAACAAGGTTTTGCCCTCGCCCACATAATCGGCTCTGGCTTTCCATTCCTTATCCTTTAACGGGTAAGCTAAGCCTTCCTTGTTAAGGTCGTAAAGGAACTCCTGTGCCTTCTCGATTTTGGCGTCTCTTATGTTATTTACAATTTTTCCATCGGTCATTCCAATAAAGGGAACGCCCGATGAGTTGGAAAATCCTTTTGATACCCACCATCCGTCAATAGCGTAGCGTTCCTCGCCCTTGCTGCAGAAATCGGTCATCATCTTCTTGCAGGTGTCCCAATCCCACTTGCCTTCCTTAAGCAGGTCGGCGGGATCTGTCAGGGCATTTTCCTTTAGAACCGCTTTGTTGTAAACCATTAAAACGTCTATTTCGGGGCATATAATGCTCGCATAATGCGTTCCGTTAATAGCAAATGCGTCATTTAAGGTTTTGCGGTCCTTGAACCATTCATCGTTAAAGTCAATGTAGTTGTCAAGGGGCTGGAACATTTTTGAAATTGCTCCCTTGGGGAAAGCGTCCATATCGCCTGCGGAGAAGAAGTCGGGAGACTGGTCTGTGGAAACCATGGCGGAAAGCTTCTGGTATCTTTCCGCATCTGTTACCACAATGTCATTGACCTTTCCTCCGAATCTGTTCTGAAACAACTCCAGTGCTACGTCCTTGTTTTTTCCGTTAGCAGGATTTCTTGCCCAAGAAGCAAGGAAGGTTATTTCCTTATTTTTAAGCTCGAAATCCTTTACCTTAATTTCTTCAACCTGACTTTGCTGAACATCTGCCATTGTTGAAGGGGGAAGCGTGTTTTTGTTTTCGGTATCGCCTGTGGACTGTGAGCACGCAGTAAGCATACTTAACAGTATTATTACAGAAGCTGACATGGAAAACATTTTTCGTTGTTTCGTGTTCATAATTTTACTCCTTTTCATTTTATTTTTACTTAAGGCTGCATTGTACAAAGCTGTAAGGGGGAGGGAGTCGCCTTAATTAGAACTTGTTCTCAGGAATGGTGTGCGGATTTTCGAGCAAATTTTGTCGAGGACAAGGAAAAATTCCG
>CANEHP010000233.1 GCA_947427325.1 uncultured Clostridia bacterium
GAAAACCTTGCAATATGCGTATATTTCAAGGTTTTCCGACGCAGTATTTCGACGAAGGGGCAAACAAAAACTCAAGGCTTGGCTGTATTGGCAATATTGACTTTTTGGAATGACATACAAAAATTCGGGCAGCGCCGCACAAAAACCGAAGAGCGGTAATTATGCGCTGCTGCCGCAATGCTTATTATTCCTCCCTGCCGCCGAAAAGCTTTACAAATCCATTCATCACGGGCGCCGCAAAAGCCAAAGCCACGCCAACCCAAAAGACCTTTAAATCAAGGGCAACCGTGTTGAATATTCCGCATAAAACGGGAACATACACTGCTCCGAGAGTAACGGCAAGGCTTATCAGCACCGCCAGAATCAGCTTTGGATTAGCCAAATACCGTGCGTTGAAAATTCCCCTTTTCTCATTTTTACACTCAAACACAAATATCAGCTGTGAAAGGCTTAAGGTCACCATTGCTGCGGTTCTTGCACCGTCAATTCCCATACTTTTGTTTGCAAATAAAAAGCTTAACAAGGAAACTATGCCGATCATAATTCCTCTGAAAATTATCTTAAACAGCATTCCGCCCGCAAAAATGCTTTCATCGCTTGGTCTTGGAGGATTATCCATTATTTTTTCGTCCGCAGGCTCTATTCCGAGGGCAATGGCGGGAAGTCCGTCTGTCACAAGATTTATCAGCAGAAGCTGAATGGGAATAAGCACCACGGGTAATCCGAAAATCATAGCAAAAAGCATTGTGAAAACCTCGCCTATGTTACAGGCTAACATATACCTTACAAATTTTCGGATATTTGAATATATGGTTCTTCCCTGTTCCACCGCATTAACCAGGGTAGCGAAATTGTCGTCCAAAAGCACTAACTTTGCGGCTTCCTTGGTTACATCGGTACCCGTCTTGCCCATAGCCACGCCTATTGCTGCTTCCTTTACAGCCGGAGCGTCGTTAACCCCGTCGCCTGTCATTGCCACAATATTTCCCTGAGATTTTATGGCTTTTACAATGCGGAGCTTGTCGGCAGGGCTTACCCTTGCGAATACGGAAGCGGTTTTCACCGCCTCCTTAAGCTCATTGTCGCTCATAAAAGACATTTCTGCTCCTGTAAAGGCTTTTCCGCCGCTTTTCATAATTCCCGCTTGTTTGGCTATGTTTATTGCAGTGTTTTTGTGATCTCCCGTCAGCATTATTATTCGTATTCCCGCTTTTTCACATTTTTTTACAGCCGCCTTTATTTCGGGGCGCAGCGGGTCCTCCATACCTTGAAGTCCCACAAAAACAAAAGAGCTTTCCGGGGTCTTTTTATAGGCAAAGGCAAGTGTTCTGAGCGCTCTCGAAGCCATATCATCCACTGCAAGATTTATTTTTTTTCTTTCGGCGTTTGTTAAAGGCACTATTCCCTTTTCGGTAAGCACAAATCCGCATTTTTCCAATACAACATCGGCAGAACCCTTTAAAAAGCTTACCCTTTCTCCGTTTGATGATTTAACCTCCACTTCCATAAATCTTGTTTGACTGTCAAAGGGAATTTCTTTGGTTCTTGTATATTCAAAAGCCCTTACGCCCGCCTTTTTTGCGGAATTTATCAAGGCGATCTCGGTGGGATCTCCGTTTACGCCATCGGAATTATTGCATAATGCACCGCAGGTAAACAGCATTTTTGCTGCTGTATTATTGGCTGAAATACCATTTGAACTGTGAAAATCCGTATAGATCTCGGTAACGGTCATTTTGTTGGCGGTTAGCGTGCCTGTTTTATCGGTACAGATAACATTTGTACAGCCGAGAGTTTCCACCGAATGCAGCTTGTTCACCAGCGCTTTTTGCTTATATATTCGTCTGACCGCAAGGGCAAGGGCTATGGTAACCGTTGCGGGCAAGCCCTCGGGAATTGCCGCCACAGCTAAGGTTATTCCCACAAAAAGCATATCGAAAATTTTGTTTCCGCGAAGTATACCTGTAACGCTCACCAAAACGCAAACCGCTATGCAGCCTATGCCGATTATCTTCCCCAATTCTCCGAGTCTTTTTTGAAGCGGTGTTTTTTCCTCATCGATGTTTACCAGCATATCGGAAACCTTGCCCATCTGCGTTCTTTTTCCGGTGGCATAGACCTCCGCCGTACATCGTCCCTTTGTAACCGACGTCCCCATATAAACGGCGCCTTTTTGGTTCAGCTCATCTTCCCTTATCGGGCAGGGATATTTAGACACAGGGACACTTTCTCCTGTTAAAGCAGATTCATCGCATTCCATTGACATTGCCTTTAAGATACGGCAGTCCGCCGGTACTTTGTCTCCTGCTTCAAGCAGAACAATATCGCCCCTTACAACCTCCTCGGCAGGTATCGTAATCTGTCTTTTATCTCGGATCACCTTTGCAGTAGGGGCTGCAATAGCTTTTATGGATTCCAGCGTTTTTTCTGTGCGGTACTCTTGTATAAATCCCAAGGCGGCATTTATTACCACTATTACCATAATGGTAAGAGCGTCGTAATATTCGCCCATCACCACAGATACAACAGTTGCAGCCAAGAGAATCATAACCATTACATCTTTAAACTGCCCCATAAATATTTTTAAAGCGCTGTTTTTCTTTTTTTGCTCAAAGCTGTTCGGTCCGTCGGAAATCAGTTGCTTTTTTGCCTGTTCAGAGGTCAGTCCCGTGTATATTTCCGATTCGCCGGCGGATTTTAACAAGGCCGTTGTGTTTTCACCCTTGCTCTGTCTGTTTTTTATATTCAGCTCTCCCGTTATTTTCCTTGATTTAACCAATCCTATTGCCTCCTTGTCCTTTTTGTACATAACTATGTGACAGAGAAGCAATTTATACTATGGGCTGTCCGAATTATATAAATATTTCGTCAAAACACTGCTTTTACAAAAATCATCCGGCTCCGCCTTCAGCTTTACAGACATATAAAAATCAGTCAATTATAAAAAGGGACAAATTGATGTGTAATCATTAAGCCAACCCCTGCATATATTTTTACAGAAATAGGGTTAACGCACAAAAAACCGATAACAGTGCATTACCTTAATACTATTTCTTAATCGGATTGCAGACAAATTTGCGAAAAGACTGCATTTGCTGCGAGGAAAGCCGCTGCAGCTGTATGCGATACAGCAAGGCGGCTTGACGAAGCAATAAGCACAAGTTTTTTGCAAAATTGTTTATAAGATGATTAAGAATTAGTATAAGAACTTGTTCTCATAGAAATTGGCACGCATCTTTTCGGCAAATTTTGCCGATGACTGCGTCAAAATTCCTTGAAATACACGAGTATTCCTGCGGAATTTTTCCTTGTCCTCGACAAAATTTGCTCGAAAATCTGCGCACCATTCCTATGAGAACAAGTTCTAAAATT
>CANEHP010000234.1 GCA_947427325.1 uncultured Clostridia bacterium
CCCTGCCGTTCGGAAAATCCCTTAAAAATGTCACTTCGAGGATTGACCTTTATACCAAGCTCTTTTGAAATAATCCCGCAGAGCCGATCCTTAACCTTAGCTTCGGAGGGAGACAACGCCGCCGGCTCGTAAGTAAGCCCAAAAATTTTCTTTATCTGAGCCTGACTTATATAAGCCTTAGCCTCTGCATCGGCGGCGCTTGCTTCTTCGTCCTTCAGGCGGCGAATGACAGCAGCCGCCTGTTCTTCTGTAAGCTCCGATATGGATTCCTTTTCGGTGAGCCGGTAAACAAGGGTGTGAAGGTTGTCCTCCTTGTTTCCCCGCTCCACAAGCCCGCATTTTGCGGCAATAACATAAATACACTGTATCTGTTTTTTGGTAGCTGCTGACATAGTTCCTCCTTACTTCACGCTTATTTTAGTAGTATCATCGACGGAAACCGCAACGGTAAGCCCCTTTATAAATTCCTCGGGATTTCCGTCCGCTCCGCTTAATTCCATAAGCCTGCGGAAGGTGTCATACACTACAGCCTCGGCGTACAAATAGGCGTAGTCGGAGGCGTCCTGCTCGGAAAAACCGCCTATTTCTCTTATGTTTTTTACGTCTGTTTCAAAATTTGCCCCTTTAAGCTTTTTGGATAAAATTGCCTGTTGTTCGGAGGAGCAGGGCAGCTGCGATATTACCTCGGAAGGCGATATCTTGGTGTAGTTTCCTGTGTACAGACCTATCAGCATACGCTCCACGGCGGCGGATTTTACCTTGTAGGTCGGCTCGTTCTTTTCTTCAATAAAATCCGAAAACGCACTTCCCAAAAGCTTTTTAAGTACAGCAGGAGCTTCAAGAGTAAGCTTTTGAGCTTGGGTATAGGTTACGCTGCTCCCGCTGTCGGATTTGTAACAAACAGATTTGCTTTTGCTGTCCTTCAGGGCTTCGTTTCCGGCAGTCAAAAACCATGCTTCAAGCTCCGATTTCTTTGCCTTAAGGACAGCAAGCTGAGAATTGACCTCCGCCAGCTCATTGACCTTATCCGAATAGTCAAGATTATTCAGCATTTGCACTTACCTCCCTTGCAAGCCTCTTGGCGCAGGACGGGCAAACATCAATACCCATAATGTTTTTTGCATTTGCGTTATCGCCGCAAAAACGGCATTTGGGCGAGTGCTTTCGTATTGTCACCGTACCGTTGTCCTCGGCGACCACGTCCACAGGATCACCGCCGTTAAGCCCCGCATAAGCGCAAATATCCTTATTAAGGCTTATACCTCGCTTTGCGGTAAGCTTCTTATTCCTTAAAATTGCCATCAAGATACCTCCTTATCGTTTTTCCTCACTCTGCATTTAACGGGCTTGTGACCGCCTATGGCTGCATTAAGGCGGGGCTTGCGCCCCATTAATTTAAAGTTTAAGCATTGCTGCTATCGCACACATAGCTTGTGTATTTACGGCGCAGTGTTCGGGATACTCAGCCGATTGTCTTGCCAACAGCTGAAGCTGATCCAAAAGAGTAATTTCTGTGGGAGTGTATCGAGCAATGTCTGCCAGGCTTTGGATATTCTTAAGCCGGTCAAGTAATTTAGGGAGCAATTTTTCACTCATACCAAATTCACATTGCACCTCGCCGTTTTCGTCAACTATTTTGTACTTCATTTTCCTCTTCCGACGTATCAACGGCGTTAAAGGAATTGAGATACTCAACCGTAAGAACACATCTGTCGCATAGCAGTGAGGGCGGGAGCTGCCGAAATTACTCAGGCAGATATTACAGACACTCGCCCCGATGAAACGGTTTGCGGATTTGTAAAGGGCGTTATCGAGCAAATTAACACAAAAAATCTGTTTGCACAATATCAGGCTGCTTTTGAAGCCTGGTTTAAAAATCTTAACGCCGAGCTTGACGAAAACGCCCTGACTCACCTTTACACCCTTATTCAGAGCAACTACAACAGCATTCGGGCGCTTAACAATCAGCTTATAGACGATGTTACAAAAAAACAGTATCATTTGGGAGTGTCGGAGGGCAGACTGTACTATGAAGAGGGCGCAATAGCCGTTGAAAGCGGATTTACGGCACTCTCCAGCGATAAGAATTATGTGCATAATCAGACGGCGGCAAGCGCTCTTTGGACGGTTGCTCACAATCTCGGCAAATACTGCGCCGTTACCGTTACGGACAGCGGAGGAAACATAATCGTGGGCAATGTGGAGTACATAAACACAAACAAGCTGCTGATACGGTTTTCCTCCGCCGTAAGCGGCAGGGCTTACTGCAATTAAGGGGGTACAAATGGATTTTTTTAATAATATAAATCTGGCGCAAAACGAATTGCAAAACGCCGTTGCACAAAACCTTTCGGCTGCACCCCTTAATCCTAAAAAGGGACAGCTTTATTTTAACACAGGCAGTAACAAGCTGCTTTATTACAACGGCTTAAGGTGGGTAAGCGCCACTGACGACAATACCACCTATACCTTTGAAGCCGGAGCTGCCAACGGGCAAATAAAAATTACCGACAGTAACGGAAGCGTGCAGAATGTCTCTGTAAAAGGCTTGGCGGGAGCGGCTTACAAGGGCGTTGACAACTCCGTTCCTGTTGGGTCGGACTCCTCCAACCTGCCCACCTCGGCAGCTGTGGCGGCTGCGATTTCTGCCGCCGTGTCTGCTTCGGACGCTATGAGGTTCAAGGGAACGGTTGGCACGGGCGGCACTGTCACGGCACTGCCTGCAACGGGCGTTGCCGTGGGTGATACCTATAAAGCAGTATCGGAGGGAACATACGGCGGACAGTCGGCAAAAGCGGGAGATATGTTCATTGCCCTTTCGTCAGATCCCGCATGGGCGTATATCCCGTCGGGCGACGACGGAAACGCATACAAATACACCGCCTCAAATCCCGCTCTGACAGCTTTGGGAGGAATATGCACATGGACGGTGAATCACGGTAAAAACAACAAATACCCTCTTGTTCAGCTTTATGAGATTTCAACGGGGGAAGCGGTGATAGCGGATATTACCGCCGTTTCCGCAAGTCAGCTTAAGGTGCTTATTAACAGTGCGGCAAATATTGCGGCGGGAGCTTATCAGATTATTGTTATAGGTTAAGATAGGTTAGGGAGGATATATGAAAAATCTTTCGGTAAGAAATGAGGATAGGGATATACCCTGCAAATCGGATGTTGATTCAAGACTGAATAATGTTCCCAATGTGACTACCAATAATCAGACGCCTACTTACAGTACCGCAGTATCCCTTGCAAAGTTAGTTACAGGGGAGAAGCTGGGCGCTGCCTTCGGCAAGATAGCTAAAGCTGTCGATGAGCTGATTGTTCATCTTTCCGACGGTGTAAGGCACATTACGGCGG
>CANEHP010000235.1 GCA_947427325.1 uncultured Clostridia bacterium
GGAAAATTAGAGGGAATAACGGACATCAGCAGCATAAATTTAAGAATAGCGAGGGAAATAACGGGCTGCGGGGAAAAGCTTTCCGAAATAGTGTTCTCTGAAGGCTTCAGGGGACTTTTAATAGCGGGAAAGCCATTCAGCGGAAAAACAACCGTGCTCCGGGATTTATGCAGAATTATAGGAAACCGCAGCAAATTGGCAATTATTGACAGCAGAGGAGAGATAGGCGCAGTATATGGCGGTGTTCCTCAAAACGACGTGGGAAATTTTACTGATATATTAAACGGTTATGGAAAAGCCGACGGAATGGAGATAGCCACCCGAACATTATCTCCCGAATATATAGCCTGTGATGAAATAACAGGGGAGGAGAACAGCGTAAAAAACTGTCTTAGCAGTGGTGTAAAAACAGTTTTAACATTGCACTGCGGAACTTCTCGGCAGGCCGAACAAAGCGAAATAGTCAAAACAGGGGCAATAAGCCATATCGCCTTTTTGGGAGGAAGGGTAGGACAGGTTACAGAAACAAAGGATTTGCGATAAGAAAGGAAGTTTATTATGAATATTTTTCCTGCAATAATTACAGCGGTGTTTGGAGGCTGTATAGGCTTATTTTTTTCCTTTAAGCTTAAGGAAAGGGAAAAAATAATGTCCTTGGCTTTATTGTTTACAAAGGAATTAGCTGTGCAAATTCGCTATACCAATGCGGAAATAGGGGAAATATTAGTTGGAGCTGCTCAAAATGAAGAATATAAGGCTTTAAATTTCATTGCGGAATGTATAAATTTGGGTAAAAATGATAATTATCATTTACTTTGGCGGGAAGGAGTTAAAAAACAGCCTTTTCTTACCGCAAAAGACCGAGAGCTTTTAAACTCTTTAGGGGACAGTTTAGGACAAACTGATACAGAGGGGCAGCTGTCTTTTCTGGAGATGTATGAAGAGATGATAAAAAGAAATCTTGAGCAAGCGTCAAAGGAATACGCAGACAAGGGCAGATTATACCGCTCGGTGGGTTTGCTGTGCGGCTTGGCGGCAGGTATTATGATTTTGTGACGGGAGGCGGTAAAATGGATGTGGATCTGATCTTTCAGATAGCTGCAATAGGTATTGTGGTAGCAGTGCTTAATATGCTGCTTCAGCGTTCGGGCAGGGAAGAGCAGGCTATGATGACAACCATTGCGGGGCTTATTGTAGTTTTGATGATGATAATAACACAGATAAGCATTTTATTTGAAACAATAAAACAAGTGTTTAACCTTTATTAAAGAGGTATGATTACAATTAAAGGTGACTTGTAAATGAATATTTTTATAATAGTTTCCTTTGGAATAATATCCGCTGTTCTGTCCCTTGTACTAAAACAGTACAAGCCCGAGTACTCTATGTTTATATCTCTTGCATCGGGCATACTTATTTTTATTTCCGTTATAGCTGCCATAAACCCAATTATAAGGTATATAACAGAGCTTACGGAAAATGCGGGACTTGGCGGAATGTATGCGGAGGTACTTTTAAAGTCATTGGCAGTATGCTATCTTACGCAGCTTGCAAGCGACTGCTGCAAGGACGCAGGGGAAACCGCCATAGCGGGAAAGCTTCAAATTGCGGGAAAAATAGCGGTGCTTATAATGGCATTACCTATATTTAAAAGCATTACGGAAATTATAACGGGACTTATAGATACATAGTAATGAGGATATATGAATATAAAAGGAATTGTAAAAATAGCCTTATGGATACTGATCGGCATTTATTTATTATCGGCAAAATCATTTGCGCAGGAGGCTTACGATTTCGGACAGGCTGATATTGAAAACGCCCTGCCCGGGGACGCAAAGGCGGAGCTTGAGGATATTGGGATATCAGCCGAAAGCGCAGCGGAAAATATTAACCCGGAAAATGTTTTTAAAATAATATGGGATTATGTGCTTGATGAGGCGGCAAAGCCCATAGGCGTGCTTATATCTGTAATCGGAGTAATAATTCTTTCTACGCTTATTCAATCTATGCAGGGGGAAGAAAGCGGTGTTTCCTCTGCTTTTGCCTCGGTGGGCGTGTTAGCCTGTGCGGGAATAATTTGTACAAGCTTTGGTTCTGTGGTGGCAAGCGCAAAAGTGGCGGTGGAGGGCTTATCTTCTTTTCTTTCGGTATATGTGCCTGTTTTTGCGGGAATTATGGCGGCTAACGGTCAAACTGCGTCCGCAGCGGCATATAACGGAATTATTACCGTTTCAACAGAGCTTTTTTGCCAACTGTTTACTTTGATTATTTTCCCCCTTGCAAGCTGTATTATGGGAATTTCCGTTGCAGGGGCTTTTAACCCGGATTTAAAGATAAACAGTATTGCAGAGGCGGTAAAAAAAATGCTGAATTGGTGCTTGGCATTTGTAATGACGGTCTTTGTCGGGATTCTTTCGGTTCAGAGCTTTGTGGGAGCGGCAGCGGACAGTGTAGCAATACGAGCTGCCAAATTTACCGTTTCCGGAGCTGTGCCAATTGTGGGAGGTGCGGTTTCCGAAGCATTGATGACCGTAAAGGGCAGTATCGGAGTAATAAAGGCGTCAACAGGCAGTTATGGTATAGTTGCCTCTGCCGTGGTTATGCTGCCCTCAATTATTTCTCTTTTTTTGTTTAGGCTAATGTTCGTTATATCTTCGGCACTAAGCGATTCCTTTGGCACATCAAGGATTACTGTGCTTTTAAAAAGCGGTGAAAGCGTAATGTCTATTATTATTGCAATGATGATTTCATTCTGGACCTTGGGAATAGTATCCACAGCCTTAATGCTGGTGATAGGCGGTGGCGCAATATGAAAGAAATAATTTTGGGTATAGGCTTAACTGCTGTAGCCACAGGCATATTTAAGCTTATCTGTCCCGACAGCAGCTTTAAAAAACAAATCGGTTTTTTAATTTCTTCCTTCTTTTTATTAAGTATTTTATCTTTAATAAACAGTGAAGCACCCAATTTTTCGACAATAAGCGAAAGCCTCAAAAAAGAAGGCGTTTATATAGACTTTACAGAAGAGGCTTATAAAATGACCCGTCAGGAAATAGCAAATAAATTGGCAATGGGCTTAGAGGAAAAGCTGAAAGAAAATAAAATATTTTGCAAGGAAATTCGTGTTATTGTTGATATTTCGTCCGAATACAGCATATCTATTAAGCAGGTACGGCTTGCCTTTACCGCTGACAGTGCAGATGTTACAGAAGCCGCCGAAGCTATAGTAAAGAAGGAGGTAGGAGATGAAATCCAAGTTGTAACAGAAATTCGAGGAAGGTGAAGGCGACGCTGTATAAGGTCGTAAGTCGGTCTTTGTGTGGAGTTGTCTAAAATGAAAGGAAATTTTATG
>CANEHP010000236.1 GCA_947427325.1 uncultured Clostridia bacterium
TCGACAAAATTTGCTCGAAAATCCGCGCACCATTCCTATGAGAACAAGTTCTTAAGCGATTACTATGAGAACATTTTATGAGCTGAGATGAAAGCTTTTCCTTACATCAAAGCGATAATTTTATAACTCATGCCAAAGCTATTATTCTAAGGCAGAAGGGCAACAAAGAAATATTAAGATTACGTGCCCTTTAAGCGTCCGTATTGTGTTATTTCAACCGGCGTATAAGGGCATTTTTTATTTGCCGAGGAGATTATATGGAAACAAGAGTTGCCGTAATAGGCATAATCGTTGAGGACGAAAACGCAGTAAATGCTCTTAACGAATTGCTGCATTTATACAGCGAATATGTTATCGGCAGAATGGGCGTGCCGTATAGGAAAAAAGGAATTAACATAATAAGCCTTGCCGTTGACGCTCCCCAGGATGTAATAAGCGCATTGTCGGGAAAAATCGGAAGAATAAAGGGTATAAGCGCCAAAACCGCATATTCCGCCCTAAAAAATTCTCAGAATAAGGATGATGAACGGTAAAATGCAGAAGGAACTTATAGAAAAGCTGTTTTTAACGGGAAATCTTACCGATGAGGAGTTAAAGCAGCTTATAGAAAACCGCACTGACGAAGATTTTGCCCTGCTTTCCAAAACGGCAAGACAAAGGTGTGGGGAGGAATACGGAAACAAGGTCTATATGAGGGGTCTTATCGAGTTTTCCTCTTATTGCAAAAACGATTGTCTGTACTGCGGGCTAAGGCGCAGCAACAAAAACGCCGAACGCTACCGGCTTTCGGCCGAGGAAATAATGAACTGCTGTGAAAACGGCTACAAATTGGGCTTTCGCACCTTTGTGCTTCAGGGCGGAGAGGACAATTATTACAGCGACGATCTGTTTTGCGAGATAATAAGCGCCATTAAGGAAAAATTTCCCGACGCAGCCGTTACCCTTTCCTTGGGCGAACGCAGTTATGACAGCTTTAAGCGGCTGTTTGAGGCGGGGGCGGACAGGTATCTTTTGCGGCACGAAACCGCCGACAGCGAGCATTACGGCAAGCTGCATCCAAAGGAATTGTCCTTGGAAAACCGTATGAATTGCTTAAATCAGCTTAAAGAAATAGGATATCAAACAGGCTGCGGCTTTATGGTGGGTTCGCCTTTTCAGACGGCAGACTGCATTGTAAAGGATTTGCGCTTTATAAAGGATTTTCAGCCCCAAATGGTAGGAATAGGACCGTTTATTCCTCACAAGGATACACCGTTTAAAGAGGAAAAGGCGGGAACCTTGGAGCTTACCTTATTTTTGCTTTCCATAATACGCCTGCTTTTGCCAAAGGTGCTGCTGCCCTCCACCACCGCCTTGGGAACAATAAATCCGACAGGAAGGGAGCAGGGAATTAAGGCGGGAGCAAATGTTGTTATGCCGAATTTATCTCCCGTCGGGGTAAGAAAAAAGTATTCTCTTTATGACAACAAAATCTGTACAGGCGAAGAAGCGGCGGAGTGTCTTGAATGTCTTAGGAGAAGGGTAAAAGCGGCGGGGGGAGAGCTTGTTGCCCACCGTGGGGATTCTAAAATTGCCATAAACAACAAATGAACAAAATATTATTATAAAAATACTGATAAAACCTCTAAAAACCTGTTCATTTTTGCTTTTCACAAGGATTTTAGAGCAGCTTAAGAAAATTTGAAAGGAAGAAAATCACAATGTACAATCCCAAATCATTAAAGGCAGAAGAATTTATCTCTGATGAGGAAATCAGGGAAACCCTTGAATATGCCGAGAAAAACAAGGATAATTTAGAGCTGGTTGACCGGATTATCGAAAAGGCAAAGCTGCGTAAAGGGCTTACCCATCGTGAAGCGTCTGTTTTGCTTGCTTGTGAAAACAAGGAAAAAATCGGGGAAATTTTCGACCTTGCACAGCAGATTAAAAAAGACTTTTACGGCAACAGAATCGTTATGTTTGCCCCCCTTTATCTTTCCAATTACTGCGTAAACGGCTGTCTTTACTGTCCCTATCACCTTAAAAACAAGCATATTGCAAGGAAAAAGCTTACCCGGGAGGAAGTAAAGAGAGAGGTAATTGCCCTTCAGGATATGGGGCATAAGCGTCTTGCCATTGAAGCGGGCGAAGACCCGGTAAACAATCCCATCGAATACATACTTGAATGTATCGACACCATTTACGGCATTAAGCACAAAAACGGCGCAATCAGAAGAGTTAATGTAAATATCGCCGCTACCACGGTGGAAAACTACAAAAAGCTTCACGATGCAGGCATAGGCACATACATTCTGTTTCAGGAAACTTACCACAAGGAAAGCTACGAAAGACTTCATCCCACAGGACCGAAGCATAATTACGCCTACCACACCGAGGCTATGGACAGAGCCATGGAGGGAGGCATTGACGATGTGGGACTTGGCGTTCTCTTCGGCTTGGAGCTGTACAAGTATGAATTTGCGGGACTTCTTATGCATGCCGAGCATTTAGAGGCGGTTCACGGAGTAGGACCTCACACGATCAGTGTTCCAAGAGTTAAGCGTGCCGATGATATTGACCCCGATGAGTTTGATAACGGTATAAGCGACGATACTTTTGCGAAAATCTGCGCTTGTATCCGCCTTGCAGTGCCGTATACGGGAATGATCATCTCCACAAGAGAAAGCAAGGCAGTGCGTGAAAAGGTAATCAAATTAGGTGTTTCACAAATAAGCGGAGGTTCAAAAACCAGTGTCGGCGGCTACTATGAGCCTGAGGACGAGGAGGACAACAGCGAGCAGTTTGACGTTTCCGACAAGCGTACTCTTGACGAGGTTGTATGCTGGCTTATGGAAATAGGCTATATACCCAGCTTTTGCACTGCCTGCTACCGTGAGGGCAGAACAGGCGATCGCTTTATGAGTCTTTGCAAAAGCGGACAGATACAAAACTGCTGCCACCCCAACGCACTTATGACTTTAAAGGAATACCTTGTGGATTATGCAAGCCCTAAGACAAGAGAGATCGGTGAAAGGCTGATAAGGGAGGAGCTTAACAATATTCCCAAGGAAAAGGTAAGAGCTGTTGCCGAGAAATGCCTTGAAGAAATAGAAAGCGAGGGCAAAAGGGATTTCAGGTTCTGATACTGATATCCGACTGAAAACAGACAATCCTTGCGGTATGATTTTCGCAGTACTGCGTTGTCTTGCTTGTTTTGCAAAAATCATTCTCGCAAATTATGCTTGTTTTCTAACAGGAATCGGCGTAAAAATAAAACCGCTTACTCTAAGAACTTGTTCTCATAGAAATTGGCACGCATCTTTTCGGCAAATTTTGCC
>CANEHP010000237.1 GCA_947427325.1 uncultured Clostridia bacterium
TTCTAAGATGGGGTTCGCACTCCATCTTTTTTATATAAACTTTCCCAATTCCCTATAACATTTCAATCATAAAAACGACTATACAGTTGAAAGCGTTGATCAACACTTGGAGTAAAGAAAATGAAGAAAAAAGATTTGCTGAAAATAATCGACAATGACCTTCTGGATAAGCTTTTCGGCTTCTGCTATGTAAGGACAAGGGACAGCATTGAGGCGGAGGAGCTATGCTCGGACATAACCTATGCGCTGGTAAAGGCGGCTAATGCCGAGGGAGAAATCGAAAATCCCTACCCCTTTATATGGAGAGTGGCGAGAAATGTTTATGCGGATTTCTCCGATAAGAAGCGGCTTAAATCCGACCGACAGTATGAGGGAGATCCCGAAGATGTCTTGCCCTTTATTGCGGACCGCGACAGCGAAAGCCCGTTTCTTGATATTGAAGAAGAGGGCAGGGAACTGTTAACACGTGTATACCGTCAGATAGCCTTTCTCACAGAGAGCTATCGGGAGGTAATGATAATGTATTATCTTGACGGCTTATCCACATCTGAAATTGCCTTCTTGACAGGAACTACCGAGGGCAATATCCGTCAAAGACTGTTTTCGGCAAGAAAAAAACTCAGAAACGAGGTAGAAACAATGACTGATAATAATAAACCCGTGGCTTTCGACAAAATCAACTATTGCATTATCGGAGCAGGCAATCCTCTTTTGGGCGACCCCCGCGACGGATTTGAAAGGCAATTTTCAAAGCAGGTTCTCCGCCTTTGCCACAAAAAGCCTTCCACGGCAAAGGAGATAGCCCGAGAGCTTAACGTGCCCACAATGTATGTGGAGGAGGAGCTGGAAATACTTACCCGTGGCGCTGACGGAAAATACGGCTTGCTTCGCCGTCTTGACGGCGGAAAATACGGAGTAAACTTCGTGCTGCTGGACAAGGAGCAGATCAACGAAGCGGAGGCGGTTTATATCGATCAAATTCCCGAAATCAGCAGGGTAATAATTGATTTTATTGAAAAGAACAGGGATGAATATTTGGCGTTTCCTTATTTGAATAAGAAAAAAGACCTTAACCTTATTATTTGGCAGCAGATTATGTCTATTGCGTGGGCGTTTGAGGATAATGTTCATAGAATTTTAAGGGAAAAGTATTTTAGTGAAGAGGAAAAACCCCAACGTCCCTTTACCGTTTACGGACATGAGGACAACGGAGTATATTACGGCTGCGGCTGCGATCAGATTGATGCAAGAAATCTCTGCGGTTATAAAAGAGTATCCTTTTCCAACATATATATAAGACGTATCAGACAGCATTTTGAATGCGGTCATGATATAGGCAACGATATCCCTCTTCAATTAGCTTTATTGGCAATAAACGGACTTGATGTAACCGAAATGTCGGAGTATGACAAGGAGCAGGCGGCAAAGGCAGTGGAGTGCGGCTATCTGTTCCGTGAAGGAAATATGGTTTATACTAAAATTCTTATCAGCGACAGTAAGGATAACGCTCATTTCTTTGATATCAGCCGCCGTCTTGTAAACGGTTATTTTGAAGAAAAAGCCGAAGAGGCTGCGGAAAAAATAGCAAAACTGACAAAAAAGGCACTTCCAAGCTATTTAATTGGTGAATGGGATAAGGTAAACACTCTTGCGGGAATACCATTGCTTGATCTGGTTGCGGAGGAGCTGATAAATAAGGGTATTATAACCGCACCAAAGGACGGCATAGGCGCAGAAGGCTGCTGGGGAATAGTAAGCAGGTAAGCAGTAACCATTTTTTTCCCCAATCATATAATATACCGTGAATTAAAAGCGTTTCACGATTATATGAAAGGAGAAATTTTATGGCAACATTTTATAATAAAGCCACTTTGACCTATAACAACGGCAGCACGGACTCCAACATTGTAACAGGCGAGCTTGCCGAGGTGCTTTCCGCAACCAAAACAGCCCTTGAATCCGACTACGACACAAATTACCCCATGACCTATGCGGTAAGCGTCGTAAATTCGGGCGCAGCTGCCTTTACGGGAATCACAGTAACCGATAACTTAGGCGAATATGCCTACACCACAGGCAGTCTTACACCTTTAACCTATGTGGAGAGTTCTTTAAAATACTTTGTAAACGGCGCATTACAGCCCGCTCCCACGGTAACGGAAACCTCCCCCCTGACCGTAACGGGTATAACCGTTCCCGCTAACGGAAATGTACTGTTAATATACAAGGCGTATCCCAACCGGTACGCTCCCCTCGGCACAGCGGCGTCAATTACAAACACTGCGACGGTAAGCGGAACAACTCTGCAAAATGATGTTTTGGCTTCGGAAACGGTAAATCACGCAACAGCTCCCGATTTATCTATCAGCAAAACCCTTTCCCCCGAAACCGTAACGGAAAACAGCGATATAACCTATACCTTCGTAATTCAGAACAGAGGAAGCACAGCGGCTGAAGCAGCGGATAATGTGGCAATTACCGATACCTTTAACCCCGTACTCAGCAATATTGCCGTAACCCTTAACGGTGCGCCTCTTACCGAGGGAACAGACTACACCTATAACACCGCAACAGGCCTGTTCCAGACCGTTGCGGGCAAGGTGACGGTTCCTGCTGCTGCCTTTGCGGCAGACAGCACAGGCGCTTGGAACGTAACTCCGGGCGTGGCTGTTTTAAAGATTACCGGAACTGTCTGACGCTGTAATTGAAAAATCAATAAGCGATAAATGATTATGTAAAAAACTCTGCCATGCGAGGTTTTCTTTGCACGGCAGAGTTTTTTTACAGCCCCATTAAGCGCAGCCTTTTCGCAAATCTTTGTCTATTTTTAGACGAGAATTAGTATAAAAATAGTATTATTTATCCAAAAAATAAAAAAGGATTGGTATTATCGTCATGATACACCAATCTTTTATCCGAGCAGCGAAACATAGAAAAAGGTCACTTTTTCCGGTTATATTTTCTTGCCAACTTTTTAGAAATACCCCTAACCTGCTTAACGGCTTTTTTCCTCTTTTCCCCTCTCTTCTCAGCCTCAAACACAAAATAACCGTCAATCTCGCTGACTCTGACTCCGCCGAACACAGCCGCAAGCTTATTTTTATACCAATCCGGCCTTTTAGTAACCATAATCATTTTTCCGCCAAGGACAAGCTTATGAAAACCGCCCTCTATAAACTCCTTAGCCACGGAAAAATCGGTATGATAGGGCGGATTGGATAAAATCAACGTAAAGTTATTTTCCTTAACATTTTCATATCCGCTGCCCTGATAGGTTCTTATTCCGCCGACGCCGTTTTTCACCGCATTTTCTTT
>CANEHP010000238.1 GCA_947427325.1 uncultured Clostridia bacterium
CTATTGCCGTTTCTATCCAGTTATAGGTCTTTTTTGTGCCTTCGGCGGCTGAGGAGGAATCGTCCGAACCTTTATTGGCAGCAGAACCGTTATAATCCAAATTCGGTGTATAGTCAGGAATTTCAAGTTGAAAGTCACCGTTCCATAAATCCACGATACTCTTCCATCGTGCATAATAAGACGCTGCTTCAGCATAGGCAGAGCCATAAATATTTCCGCCCGATTCAACTAATTTTTTACCCCAGTTGAACTTTTCATCATCAAACTCTTCATTTTCTGTCATATCCATTGCATTTTTGAACTTGGATATTACAGCAGCACTTACTCCCGCCTGTTTTGCCAAAGCCACAAGCTGTGCTATGTCCTTTGAGGTATTGAGTTTGGTGTTATTAAAGCGGATTTTCTCCAAAGCCAAATCAAACAAAGCCTGAGCTGTATCACCGCTCATTTGAATTTCCTCTAAGAAAGCAATCTTTTCTTCAAGAGTTTTCTTTTTGAGCAGCTCACTCATATTTACTTCATTCGCTTTTGCAATGGCAAGCTGTTTGAGTTTGGCGGCGACAATTTCAGCGGCATTTACAATACCGTTTTGTTCAAGCATTGCAACAGCGGCGTCTTTGGTGTCTTCCGTTAAATTATTTAAAGCGCCTGAGCCGTAAACATATTCGCCTACAAGTTTATTAAAAGCGTTTTGACAAGCCTCTATATTGTCAGGATTTTTTGTAATTATTTTAATAAACTCGTCATAAGCTTCGGTATAATCCCCAAACAGCTTTTTAAAATCCTCGTTATTAAGAATCGAACCCCAATCAAAATTTTCTTTATTCTGAACATCAACATAAATTTTACCAAGATTTTCAAGACCCTCAGTAAGTCCTTCTACCTCGGACACAATTTCTTCATAGGATTTTTGAGCTTGTATGGCTTTTTCAGCTGACTCCGTTACTTTATCATAACTATCCGCCAAATTGTTAAGAATCGCTGTGACTTGGTTTCCCTCTATTCCGATAGCATTAAATGCTCTTACAAAATTATCCGCAAAATTGATTTGCTGTTCGCCGTCCATATCAGAATATAAAGTGTCAAATACAGCTTTATACTCTTTTATGAATTGCTCTTTAAACTCCTCGAATGAAATTTTTCCGCTCTTTAAACTGTCCTGTAATGCAGAAATAATACTGAAAGAATCATCGGGCAGACTTAATAAGGGGGTTAGGATATTTGCTTCAATATACTTTTTAACGCCTTCGGCAGATTTATCCTCAAGATTTTCAAAATCGATGCCTGAACCCAAAATATTAGCCAACTGCTTTTCTTGTTCATCAAGACCTTGATAAATAGGATTGTCAGCGATTACAGCGCTAACTGAACTGCCTAATTTTTTCCATGTAAATTTGATTTTCTTTTCAAGGCTGTTGATTTGTTTTTCATACTTTAATAATGTTTCGCTATATAATTTTTGAAATTCTTCATCATTTATTAAATCTTCTGAAACAACCTCAAAACTGCTAAACATAGGGTTTAACTTCGTATGGTTCCCTTCCAATTCAAGGTACTTTTTTGTAAAATCTTCTTCTCGCATAACATCAGCGGCATCGGAAGAAACTAATTCCCAAATACTTTGTGTATTAAGCCTATTTGTCCCATCTTTGGCGAACTGCTCATTTAACGACAATATGCGTTTTGTATATTCAATCCGCTTGTTATACGTTTTCATAAGAGCTTTGAGTTCATCGACAGCATCATCAGCAGTATTAAATGAATCGTCAAAACCTTCTGCAATCTTTTGATTAGCCGTTGCCCTCTGTGCTTCAACTAAATTATACAAAGATTTAGTTAAAGTATCAGCATTTCCCGATAAAGCAAGCATAGCATTACCGTTGCTGTCAAGTCCTACATTGATTTCAGGGAACATCTCGCCTATTTGGTTGTTAAGCTCTATAAATTTTTGATATTCTTCATCGGTCAGGCTGATATTCTTACCGAATTTGTCAACACCCTGTGCCAGTTTTGCATATTGAGGGATAATTTCGTCTGCGCTATTCTTTAAAGAATTAAATTCATCTGATATTGACTTTACATTTTGAACAGATTTGTCAAGATCTTCATTTAAATTCTTAATTTTTTCATCAATGGATTGACAAGCGTTGGCTATTAGTGTTATAATACCATCAATGGCAAATGATGCCAACATTGCAACAGCCATATTGCCTGCTGCTTTCAGTAGGTTTAAGCCTGCTGAAGCGGCTTTGGCTCCTAATGTTTGCTGTTTTAGTGCTGCATTGTGGTCGAGAGCTGATTGTCGAGCTGCTTCGTTGGCTTTGATTAAGTCATCTGTACTTGCTTTTTGAAGGTCTGTATTTTGAACAAATTCTATTTGCCATTTTTGTCCGTCACTAAGAGACGAGAAATATTCTTGCCAAGCAGAAGTATTAGTTTTACTAGCAACTTCAATTTCTTGAAGACTTTTTAGTAAATTGGAAGCTTTAGAATTATCTAAATTAATAAATTGTGATAAATCAATTGGTTTTTCTTTTATAGATTTATTTCCAAAAATATAACTCCAAAAACCGCCAACCTCTGTCTTAGCCTCTTTTTTAGACATTGCTCCCATAAGATTATCAATTTCTATTTTTCTTTGTCTTATGGAAGTATCAATTTGTTCAAAAGATTTACCTAATATTCCAATTTTAGAAAGAAGTTTATCACTGTCACTGTCAAATGTTTTGAATATCATACTATATTTACAAGTTGTGGATACTTGTAAGTTTGTAAGTTGTGGAGACTTACATTGCAGATTGTGGAGTTCTGCTTTTGGGGTGTATGTAAATTCAATGAATTTACATTACGTTTGTGATAAAACTGCTATGAATTATAAAAATAGAAAGTAGGAATTATTATGGCATTAATGTATTGTAAAAAATGTGGTAGACTAATACAAGGCGGTTATGATGATAATGATGAATCTTCATATTATTGTGATTGCTGTAATTCAATAACGTATAGAGTGCCAACAGAGTTTTTAATTTCTGATTCAGTCCCAATTGTCAAATCTGAATTGAAGCAACAATTCATCAATGAATATATTAAAACCTCACCAGAATTTGATCAATACTTATTTGACCATAGAGATGAAATAGTAGAAGAAAAGAGCAGACCTATTAGGGCAGCTTTGGAAAAAGGAAAAGGAACAAGCAACACTCCTAAATGTCCCTACTGTGGCAGTACCAACATCTCCAAGATAGGCACTATTAATAGAGCTGTTTCAGTAGGTTTACTCGGA
>CANEHP010000239.1 GCA_947427325.1 uncultured Clostridia bacterium
CAACAAAATTATGCACGAAAATCTGCATACTGATTTTATGTGAACACGCTCTAAGTATGGCACACAGCTTTTAGAACTTGTTCTCATAGAAATTGGCACGCATCTTTTCGGCAAATTTTGCCGATGACTGCGTCAAAATTCCTTGAAATACACGAGTATTCCTGCGGAATTTTTCCTTGTCCTCGACAAAATTTGCTCGAAAATCTGCGCACCATTCCTATGAGAACAAGTTCTTAATGTCAATAACTTGATATTTTGGATTTTTTGTGATAAAATGGAAAAAGAAAGCTTGTGAAAGGAGCAAAAATGAAAAAGGAAGTATATCCGAAAAAGGATTTTTATAACATTGACGATTTATTGGCGATAATGAAAATTCTCCGCAGCGAAAACGGCTGTCCCTGGGATATGGAGCAGGATCATCACTCAATAAGAAAAGACGTTCTCGAAGAAGCTTATGAGGTGGCGGAAGCCATAGACTCGGAGAACCCCGCCCTGCTTAAAGAGGAATTGGGCGACCTGCTGCTGCAGGTGGTTTTCCATGCGGAGCTTGAAAACGAGAAGAATGTATTTGATTTTGACGCAGTGTGCGACGGAATATGCAAGAAACTGATATACCGTCACCCCCATGTGTTCGGAAACATTCATGTGGAAAACTCCGCAGATGTGCTGAAAAATTGGGATTCCCTAAAAAGCAGATCCAAGGGGGAGGAAACCGCAGGACAGCGGCTTGAAAGCGTGCCTAAGCTTTTGCCTGCCCTGATGAGGGGCGAAAAGGTAAACAAAAGAGCCGTTAATGCGGGATTAAAGGGCGTTACCGCAGAAAATGCCGTTAATAATTTAAAAAAAGCCGCAGAGCGGCTGGAAATATCTGTAAAATCAGAAAATAATGCAGAAATTGAGGAAAATTTGGGCAAATTACTGTTTGCAAGCTGTAATTTATCAAGTTTACTAAAAAAAGACAGTGAAGAATGCTTGACAACTGCGATAAATAGGTTTATAATGCAGTTTAAGGCTTTAGAAGAAAAAACGGGAAAGCAGGGCTTATCCTTAGACCAAATTCCCGAGGACGAGGTATTAAAGCTTTTTAATTTGGGCTGATAATTGCTTTAAAAAAGCCAAAAAGCCTGATATGTAAAACGAAAGGAAAATAATAATGACTAAAACAGAGCTTATTTCGGCAGTGTCCGAAAAAACAGAAATGACCAAGAAGGATTCGGAAAAGTTTATTTCCGCATTTGTTGAAGTTGTGACGGAAACGCTTGAAAAGGGTGAAAAGGTTCAGCTTGTAGGCTTCGGCACTTTTGAAGTGAGAGAGCGTGCGGAAAGAACAGGCGTAAATCCTCAGACTCATAAGAAAATCACAATCGCCGCAACCAAGGTGCCTGCGTTTAAGGCAGGAGCTTCATTAAAGGAAGCTGTTGCAAAGTAAAATAAAAACCCGTTAAAATTGAAATAGTTCTTAAAGCGGCTTGTTTTGATAATCGGCTTTTATGCAAAGGGCACTAAACGATTATACATAACAGCCGCTGTTTTTAAGAGTATCTGAAAATAAAGGGGCGGAGACCGCTTTGTTTCAGACAATTTACAGAAAGGAAAAAATATGAGGCTTGATAAATACTTAAAGGTTTCAAGGCTTATAAAGCGCCGTACCGTTGCCAACGAAGCCTGCGATGCGGATAAGGTTTTGGTTAACGGAAAGCCTGCCCGAGCTTCCTACGATGTAAAAATCAACGATATTATTGAAATACAGATGGGCAAAACTCCCTTAAAGGTCAGAGTACTTAAAATTGTCGACGTGGTAGGCAAGGAAGGCAGCGCCGATTTGTATGAGGCTATTTAATATTCTCACATGATGAGTGACAGGCATAAGTTCTGAAAAAGATAACTAAGCTGTTCTAATAATCCTTCTTTTTGAATAAGAATAATGCAGAGAGATTGTCCCCTTATGAAAGGAGAAGGCTATGTCAGAACAAAAAAGCATTAAAATCGGTTCGCCTTACGGCAGCAGTTCCGCCATGGGACAGAATGTGGTAATGGAAAACAGAAAAAAAGCGGTTATATCGGGGGTAAGAGAGGTAGAGGGCTTTACCGAAACGGAGGTAAGCCTTTACACCGATATGGGGCAGATCACAATAAAAGGGAAAAACCTGCATGTGAACCAGGTAAATACCGAAACGGGGGAGTTAATTATGACAGGAGAGCTGATAACCTCCCTGGTTTACTCCGACAAGCTCCGCAGAACGCCCGAAAACTTTATTACCAAGCTGTTCAGGTGACGCTATGTTTGAGGATATAAGCTACACCTTGCAGCAGTGCGGCTGTTTCTTTATCTTCGGCGCAGTAATGGGTTTATGCTACGAGCCTCTGCGCCTTTTAAGAATGATGTTTAAGCATAATATAGCCGCTGTTTTTATTGAGGATCTTTTGTTCTTTTCTCTTTCGGGATTTGCCTGCTTTATAACTGCCCTTTGGGTGGGAATAGGATATTTCCGCATTTACTATATTGTTTTTGCCTTTTTGGGAGTATGCTGTTATTTTTTGACATTGGGAATGCTCTTAAACAAAATTTCAAAAAAGGCAGTAAAGGCTGTAAAAGCGATCCTTTGTGCAATATATAGAAAAATAAAACCGAAATTTGTTAGGCTTTTTAGCATTATCTATCAAAAAATTAAGCCGATGTTTGTAAACATTGCCGATTTTTTCCGTAACAAACGGTTAAATTCCAAAAAAGACTTGCAAAATACAGATGAAGTGGTGTATAATAATAAAAATACACTTGAAAACGGAGGAGAAGGCGGCAGTGTTATCAAAGCTCAAATCAGAAAAAAAGCATAGATCGCTGTTCCTGTTTATAGTTATTGTAGCTGTCGCAGTTTTTGTAGGTTTTCAGCTGTATTCTATGAACCGGGAAATCATACAAAAGCAGGCTGAGCTTGACGAGATCAATCTTCAGCTTGAAAATCTCAATGTTGAAAACGCACAGCTGAGACATTACAGCAGCAACGAAAACAGATTGGAATATATTGAACAGATTGCAAGAGATCAGCTGGATTATTCCCACTCCGATGAAACGGTCTATTACTTTATACCTAAATGATTTTTAGGCGTTGTAAAAATGATGTAATAATATTTTATACGGCTGTGTTTTTTTGTTGCTTAAGCAGAAATGCACAGCCGTTTTTTATGTTAGCAAAAAGTATTTAGAGCGTGTTCACATAAAATCAGTATGCAAACTTTATCTACTAT
>CANEHP010000240.1 GCA_947427325.1 uncultured Clostridia bacterium
CGAAAAGGGAATACTTTTCACCTATGCCACTGCAAGAAGATTTCACAGCGCAGAGTTTATAATGTCAAAGGCGGAAATATCCCTGCCTGTAATTACCATGAACGGAGTAATAATTGTCGACGGAAAAAGCGGAAAGGTTATTAAGCTGAACGGTTTTGAAGAAAATCAGCTTGACGACGCCGAAAGAGTTTTGGAGGAACAGGGGGAAACGCCCTTGGTTTACGCTTTTATAAACGGCGAGCAAAGGGTAAGCTATCTTGAAAACGATACCAAAAGAATAAAAAACTATCTCAAAACACGAAAAGGAGATAAAACACTCCGACCCTGTAAAAGCTACAATGAGCTTTTTGAAGGAGATATTCATTATTTAACTTTTATCAATCCGATTATTTCCGCAGAAACAAGGGATTTCCTTTTTTCAAAGGAAAAAGGCTTTGATTATAATCAATATTATGATACATATTTTAAAGAGGACCAATTGCTGGAAGTATTTTCAAAAAAAGCAAGCAAAGCCAATGCGGTTTTAGAGCTGAAGAAAATGCTGTGCGCAGATGAAATTGTTGTTTTCGGAGACAATTATAACGATTTATCAATGTTCAAGGCAAGCGATCGCTGCTATGCCGTATCAAATGCGGTAAAGGAATTAAAAGAAGCGGCAAGCGGCGTGATAGGCAGCAATGAAAATATCAGCGTGCCTGTGTTTGTGGAAAAGGAAAATACGAAAAAACTTTCCTATGAACCCCATGATACCGTTATAGTGCAGCCTGATTCCGAAAGGTTTAACCAAGCTGTCTGTAAGGCGTTGGCGAGAGAAAGAACGGGAATAGGAACCTTAAACGAAAAAACAATTCACGCCTCTTTAAAAAATTATTACTCAAAGGATTTTGATCAGGAGGCAAAAATAGGAAGCTTTTATGCGGATATTGTTACCGAAAACGGAATTATCGAGGTGCAAACCGCAAGCTGGGGCAAGCTTAATAAAAAGTTAGAGGTAATGTTAGAGGCGTGCCACACAACAGTGGTATACCCGTTTGAACAGCGTACAAGGACTGTATCGGTAAGTGATGCAAGCGGAGAAATGCTGCGCAAAAGCGGCTTTAGGAAAAATAACAGCTTAACGGAATTTTTTCTTGAGCTATATCGAATAAAAGGCTTTTTAACCAATCCAAATCTTACAATTTGCATTGCGCAGCTTGACGTAGAAAAGATTAACTATGTTTCGGAAAAAACAGGAAAAAGACGGGGAAGAGGAAAATATACAAAAACGCCCATTGCCCTGAATAAAGAAATTTATTTTGAAAGACCGCAGGATTATTTGATTTTGCTTCCCGAGGACATAAAAGAAAAACTCCCAAAGGAATTTACCTTAAAGGAGCTGCAAGCTTTGATTAAGCCTACCGACGCAAGTATAACTGCCGAGATACTGGGCTATTTGGGCATAATTGAAAAATTCGGCAAAAGAGCCAATGCAGAATTGTACAGATTTTGTGAAAAAATCGTTTAGCACACGCTTTTTAACGCTAAATCCTCGTAAAATTCTTTAAAGTCCACTGCTGTATAATCCGCATTTTTAATTACTTCTTCCTTAAACTTAGCTTGGTGGTCATCTAAAAATCCAACAGTGACAAACCCCGCATTTTTGGCGGATAAAATTCCGGCTGCCGTATCTTCGAAAACCAAGCAGTCCCTCGGAGCTGTATTAAGGCTTTCGGCAGTTTTAACAAAGATGTCGGGCTTATCCTTGCCGCAATCTGTTTTATCCGAGTCGAAAATAACATCAAACAAATCAAATATCCCCAACCGCTGCAATGCAGGCTTGTACAGCTCCCTTTGGCTGCTTGTGGCAACGGCGGCGGGGATATTTTTTTCTTTTAAAAGCCTCACATATTCCACTCCGTAAGGCTTTGGCTGAATATTATATGTAAATTCGTACCTTGCCAGATCAAGCCATTCCTTTATAATATCCTCGGGCGATTCATTTAAATTAAACAGCTTAACCGTATATTTTGCAGCCAAATCCAGCTTCATAACCGAAATCGCCTTTAAATATTCATCGGTAAGAGGAAGCCTTCTTTTTCCGAGAAATTTTTCATCAACCTGCTTCCATACGCCCATAGAGTTAAGGAGAGTTCCGTCCAAATCAAATATGCAGGCCTTGTATTCGGTTATTGATTTAGTCAACGGGAAACGCCTCCTTTGGAAAAACAACATAAAGACTTCCGTCCCTTACGGATATTTCGCTGTCCTTTCCTATAAAAGAATTGCTGACTCCGACAGGAAAATCGCAGGTTACATCGGCATTATTCAAGGAATATTTAAGTCCCTTTTCATAAACGCCGTAAGCAGTTCCGTTAGCGGCAAATACTGCCAAATCCCCTTGAACGGTGTTCAAAAAACGCAGAAAACCGTTAGTAACAGCGGTTATGACCGATTCCTTGAAATAAAGATACCCTCGCCTGCCCCGTTTTGACAAGTAAAGCAGGCACTGAATATTGGCAAGTGTGTGGTCTATCCTTTTTCCTCCTGCTCCAAAGAGAATATGAAATTCCTCATACCCTTTTTCCAAGCCGATTTTAATAGCGGCAAGGGTGTCTGTATCATCCTTTTCCACAGGCAGATTTACAACAGCGCACCCCTTTGGCGGCTCATTTACAGAATCCCAATCGCCCACTGCCAAATCGGGCTTTATACCCATTTCTTCACAAAGCTCAAAGCCCTTGTCGGCGGCAATAATGTAATCGGTTTCCAAAATATCCGGAATGTGGCAATACTTATCTCCCGCCGCAATAATAAAGCATCTTTTCATTTTTCTTAAAGGGAATTGTCATAATTATGAATAATTTTTCCCGCTTCCTCCATATTTTCGGCAATAAAATCAGCCCTATGCCGCCTATTTTCTTTTTGTTTTCGTTCCGTCCGCAGCTTTGTCCGCGTGATATTTTCCGCCCAAAATGGAAGGTGCGGCTTGATATTCCTTCTCCTTTTTGGCTTCAAGCTTTTCCGTAAATTTCTTGTAGTTGGCAAGAACGGTTATTATTAAGGTAATGACTGTCACAAAAATAATAGGCATATACAGAAGGGCAGGGCTTTGATCTGTTTTTCCTTCATAATTCCCCTGAAAAAAGGAATAAATATACAGGGATACTATAAGCCCTGCTCCGTGAAAGCAAAGAGCAACTTTATAGTATTTAAGCATAACAATTATAGTG
>CANEHP010000241.1 GCA_947427325.1 uncultured Clostridia bacterium
CGGACGGAAACTTTATTAAACTCTTTTTTTAACAGGTAGTTTTTTTACAGCCCCATCAAAGCAAATGACGAAACGAAGCAAGCGGCAAAATTTGCCGAAAAGATGCATACTGAGCTTTATGTGAACACGCTCTAATAATTTCCGACAGTCCGAAATCGTTTATTTTTGTCGTGGTTTACTGTCCGTTCGCTGTCATTATCAACCGTCAATCCTTAATAAGCATTATCCCTCATCGGAATTATCTTCATCGGCAATATCCTCTTCGCCTTCGTCCTCATCCTGCGAATCCTCAGCGCCGTCCTCGGCAATAACCTCATTTTGCTCCTCCAGCTCCGCTTCCTTTAACTCCTCCTCGCTGACCTGCTCCACCTGTTCGGTTTCCTGCGTATCGTCATGCTCGGTTCTGGTAAAGGTAACTACCCTGCTGTCGTCGGAAAGTCTCATCACTCTTACCCCTGTTGCGTATCTGCCCATAAGGCGCAGATCGTTGGCACGGATACGGATAATAATACCTTCCGTATTTATCAGAATAACATCGTCGTCGCTGCCCAAGGCTCTTATACCGCAGACATAGCCCTTTTCTTCGCCCGTCTTATAGTTGAGAATACCGTAGCCGCCCCTTTTCTGAACACGGTAATTGGCAACGCTGCACCGTCTGCCCATTCCCTTATCGGTAACGGTAAGAATAGTCATCATAGGATCGTAGACCTTGCACGCTCCCACAATAACATCGTCCTCACGCAGCTTAATTGCCCTTACTCCGTGTGCGGTTCTGCCCATACTCCTTATATCCGTTTCAAGGAAGTTAATAGCTGCGCCGTTTCCGGTGGCAATTATAATATTACAGTCCCCTTCGGTAAGGAACGCCGCCGCTATCTCGTCCCCCTCGTCTAAGCCTACCGCCCTTAAACCGCCCTTTCGCAGGTTCTTATAAGCGGAAAGAGGGGTTCTCTTGATTTTTCCCTGCTTGGTTATACAGATAAAGAACTTATTTTCCGCAAAATCCGAGGTTTTCATCATGGCGGCAACTCTCTCGTTTTCCGAAAGCTGCAAAAGGCTTACTATATTAACTCCTCTGCTTTGCTTGCCGCCCTCGGGAATTTCAAAGCATCTGAGCTTATACATATTCCCCATATTGGTGACAAACAGGATATTGTCATGGCTGGATGCGACAAAAAGGTTGTCTATAAAATCCTCTTCCCTTTGCTTCATGCCGCTTACGCCCTTGCCGCCCCTCTTTTGGAGATTGTACAGCTCCATGGGCTGGCGCTTTATATATCCTATATTTGTAAAGGTAATTACGCTTTCCTCCACGGGAATAAGATCCTCTATATCCACCTCTCCGCTTACATCTTCGATAGAGGTTCTTCTCTCGTCCCCGTACTTTTTCCTAATAACCTCCAGCTCCGAGGAAATAATTTCCTTGACCTTGCCCTCGTCTGCCAAAATTTCCGTATACTCCTGTATCTTTTTCATCAATTCGGCTAATTCGGACTCGATCTTTTCCCTTTCAAGTCCCGTCAGCTGCACCAGTCTCATCTGCGCTATTGCGTCCGCCTGAACGGAGGTCAGGCCCACGGTATGCTCAAAGATTATATCCTTGTACTGCTCGTCCATTGCATGGTGCAGCAGCTTTGACATATCCTCGTCCTTAAAGCGCTCCATCAGTCTTTCCTTGCCCTCTGCGGGAGTTTTGCTGGTGCGCATAATCGCTACCACCTCGTCGATATTATCCGTGGCAAGCATAAAGCCCTGCAAAAGATGCGCTCTGTCTCTCGCTTTATTCAAATCATACCGGGTTCTGCGCCTTACAACGTCCTCCTGAAACTCAATATATTTTTCTATCATTTCCTTAAGGGTAAGTATCTTAGGCTCTCCGTTCACCAAGGACAGCATAATAACTCCCACCGTGTCCTGGAGCTGTGTATAGTTATAAAGCTTATTAAGCACCACCTCGGGATTTGCGTCCCTTTTCAGCTCCATAACGATTTTCATACCCGTTCTGTCGCTTTCGTCACGCAGTGTGGAAATCCCCTCGATCCTTTTATCGCGCATAAGGGCGCCTATGCTTTCAAGAAGGCGTGTTTTATTTACCATATAAGGAATTTCGGTAACCACGATCCTTGTATGGGTTTTTTCCTCCCTTATTTCCGCTCTTCCTCTCAGGGTTATTTTTCCTCTGCCTGTCAGGTATGCGCTTCTTATGCCCGATCTGCCCATAATAATGCCGCCTGTGGGGAAATCCGGGCCTTTTATCACCGTCATAATTTCCTCGGGAGCAATGTCCGGATTTTCTATAACAAGATTTATGGCGTCGATAACCTCTCTCAAATTATGAGGGGGAATATTTGTCGCCATACCTACAGCAATACCCGTGCTTCCGTTTACAAGCAGGTTGGGAAAGCGGCTGGGCAGCACCTTTGGCTCGGGGAGCTTATCATCGTAGTTTGTGCCGAAATCAACGGTGTTCTTGCCGATATCGGACATCATTTCTCCCGCTATTTTGCTCATTCTTGCTTCCGTATAACGGTAAGCGGCGGGGGGATCTCCGTCGATAGAGCCGAAGTTTCCGTGACCGTCCACAAGGGGGTATCTCATGCTGAAATCCTGTGCAAGTCTTACCATTGCGTCATATACGGACGCATCGCCGTGAGGGTGATATTTACCCAAAACCTCGCCTACCGTGTAGGCGCATTTTCTGTAGGCGTGCTCATAGGTATTTCCCGCTTCGTTCATGGTGTAGATGATACGTCTGTGCACGGGCTTAAAGCCGTCTCTTACGTCGGGCAAAGCTCTTTGCACTATAACCGACATTGAATATTCAAGGAAGGATTTTCGCATTTCGCTGTCGATATCTACCTGTATCAGCTTTTCTGTGGATTCTTGGTTTTGTTCCGATTTGTTTTGTTCGTCCATGGTGTTCCTTTTCTTTTTAATTTTTTTACTGCGTTTGGCTTTATCTTGCGTTTTTTACTGCGTAAGGCTTTTGCTTTTTAGCTGCGTTTGCTTTATTTTGAACTGCGTTTGTGTTTTTATTTGTGGATCTTTATCTTATACTGATTTTTGCCTTTATGGTATTTTTGCGAACTGCGGTCGCACCGCTGTTTTTCTTTTTTTACTGCGTAAGGCTTTTGCTTTTTAACTGCGTTGGTTTTTTTGAACTGCGTTTGGCTTTATCTTGTACTGGCTTTTTGCCT
>CANEHP010000242.1 GCA_947427325.1 uncultured Clostridia bacterium
TCATGTCAATACTTCCTTTCTTTTTGGATATTATTGACATTTACACGGTTCGTTACTCATACTCTATTGATAATAAAGGGCAAACATTATTGATATGATAAATGCTTGCCCAAATGTGTTTGAGGGTTTATTGTATTTTATAAAGCCTTAATAAATCGGATTTTAGTAGCGATTGCCATAAATTGCTTTTATTTGCTCTTCCGAAATTCCTAACTTTCTCATTGCTTCTATGGTTTTTTGTCTTTCTTCTTGTCTGCCTTTCCGTCTGCCTCCCTGCCATCCTTCGTCAAAGCGTGCAATGTCATACTGCTTTCTTATAACTTCTTCGTCAAATAATTCAGACATCATATCGATTACCTCCTTTTCGTGGCTCTTCATAAAGTCGGTGAGATAGCTTTTTTCTATACAGATTCTAAAAGTTTCTCTTGCCGCCTGAACGCCTTTGCTGTATATTTTTCTCTGCTCGTCGAAAACCTTGCAAAAGCCTATATATTGACCCGAAATAGTTTCATCAATTTTATCAAAAACCTTTACCTTTAAATCTATCTCAGCCGCTCCGTCAAAAAACTCGTCATTTAAAGAAACTACATCGGGTATTTTCTCTTCTCCTGAATAGATCACACATAATTCGGGCTTGGGCAGCTTAACCTTTGACCTGCTGTGTTCGATCTGTTTGGTATCAGCAATATACCTTCTTAGGGTTTCCGAAAGGTAAAACAACATTCTTACGGGAATATTTGGATTCCAGGTGCTTTGAGCTTCCACAAGCAAAATAAACTTATCCTTTACCAAAAAGCCCAAATCATTATAATATAAATAGTATTAACGATAACAGAATCAAGAGTATGAATATTGATATCGTCAACACTGACGTCATCATTTTCAGGGTGAATCTCTTTATACAGTTTCAGAACGTTGTTTTTATCCTGAAACAGCTTTACAAATATGCTGTCCTTGGATTTTCTGTTCGTTATTATGTCGTTTGCCATTTTTTCTTCTCCAATTTCTACTCTATTTATATTATAGCGCATTATGCTTTAAAAATCAATACTGTACTGCTGCCGATTTTTGGGACTTGAAGTCCCGAAAATCCGAAATGATTTATGGGGCTTCAAGTCCCTTTTATGATTTTAAATAAAAAGAACAGGAATTATCCCTAAGATAAATGCCTGTCAAAAACCTTGGTTTGTTATTGAATTTTAAGAGCCTGCCTGATTGCTTCGTCGGACATTCCCATTTTTCTTAAGTTTTTTTCAATTTCCGAAAGAGTTTCTTGTTTTCCCTCTTATCTGCCTTCTTGTCTGGCTTCGCTTCTCTCGGTATAATTTTTTTCCTCATAGGACATAAAAATCTCCATTCTGCCGCAAAAGCGTCAGCACAAATAGGAATGAAAGAGGCTGAAAGCGGCGGATTTATTTTGTTATAATTTTATGATATAATGTTTCAGAGGAAGGCAAACTACAACGCACGGCAGGAGGAGTCGTAGAAGTGCTTTTAACTGAAAACAGTATTAAAATCAGTGTTAGAATCATCTTGTCAAGCTCAAATAAGTGTTGCCTATGAGCACGAACGTTAAGAATTGTTTTAACACCTGTTAGATTGTGTGATGATTCATATTAATTTTAACTTAAAAAGATTGCAAATCTTTTAAGTTAAAATTACTCCCTAAGCGCTATTTTCAAATTATCCACTAAAAATTTACAATTATTTTAATTTGAAAATAGTATCAGTCACTGCCTCTCCTCGTATTTTTAAAATAGGAGGAAATTTATTTGAAAGTCGTTTACCCAATCTGCTGTGGAGTGGATGTCCACAAGTCATTTTTAATAGGGACAATCATCACCACAACACGCAGTGTAGAGCCGCATTACCAAAAGAAACGCTTTTCTACTTACAACAACGACTTGCACCGTTTTTGCAACTGGTTGTTATCAAACAATTGCAAAAATGTTTGTATGGAGTCTACGGGCAAATACTGGGTGTCTGTATTCAATATTCTTGAAGAACAAGGCATTGCCGCTACTATTGCAAACCCTAAATGGGTGAAAGCTGTTAAAGGCAACAAGGACGATACCAAGGATTCCAAATGGATAGGGGATCTGTTTCGCCTCGGTCTTGTTCCCGGCAGCTTTATTCCCCCAAAGGAAATTCATATTCTTCGGGAATTTACTCGTTACCGTTACAAGCTGGTTTCCATGAAAAGCAGTGAGAAAAATCGCTTTCAAAATGCATTTACCGTTTGTAATGTTGCTCTTGATTCCGTTGTGTCGGATATGTTCGGTAAATCTGCAGCTGCCATTACAAATTACCTAATCTCCGAGGATTCTTTTGATCCGGAATACTGTAAATCTCTTTTGCAGCGCTCTTTGAAAAAGAAAGCTGATTCCGTTATTGAATCCATCGAAGGCTATTCGATCACCGACGAGCAAAAGCTTCTTATGAAAATTGTCCGTTCTCATCTCGATTATATTCAGTCCGCTATTGCAGATGTAGATTCTGCAATTAATGCAATGGTTACAAAGCACGAAAACTTAATTGCTCTTTTACAAACCATTCCCGGCATTGACCGCAATTCTGCCATTACGATTATCTCCGAAATCGGTACGGATATGGAGCAATTCGGTTCTTCCAAACGGCTTTGCTGCTGGGCAGGATTAACTCCAGGCAACAATGAATCTGCCGGTAAGAAAAAGTCTGTTCGCATTACACGTGCGGGAGTTTATCTCAAACCTGCATTGGTGCAAGTTGCATATGCAGCCGTGAAAGCAACCGACAATTCTTACTACCGTTTAAAGTATGAGCATATTTCCAAACGCCGTGGAAAGAAACGCACCATTATTGCCATTGCCCGAATGATTCTCACTGCTGTTTTCCAAATGATATCTACCGGCGAGGCATGGAATCCCACCGACCTGTTTAAGGTGGATATGCCGCAGGCTCTCAAAGAAAAGCAACTTGAAAAAACGGTTAAACAGGCTGTGAAGTTCCTCGAAAAACAAGGAATTTTTGTCCCTGCTTAGTCCGATTTATCCTTCGTTATGCTCTGCAAAAAATTTCGTTCCTTGCAAGGCCTTTTTGTTATACCTTTGGGTTGTGTTTGGTTTTTGTCTTTCACGCTATCACCTCCAGATTTCGGACTGTTTTTAAACGGTATTTATTTGACTTTTTTCAGGCGCAAAGGTTG
>CANEHP010000243.1 GCA_947427325.1 uncultured Clostridia bacterium
GACAGAGTCCCCAATACCTATTTTTATCATTTACACAGTTTGAAATTCAAACTCTTAAAAGTGTATTTTTTAGCATCCGAGTCTAAGGAAACGGATGCTTTAAGCTTATTTAGAGCGTGTTCACATAAAGCTCAGCACGCATCTTTTCGGCAAATTTTACCGCCTGCTTCGTTAAATTTTTTTGAAATATGACGATATTCCTGCAAAATTTTGCCTTGCAGGCAACAAAATTATGTGCGAAAATCTGCATACTGATTTTATGTGAACACGCTCTAAATGATTTTTTATATTATTTTTAACGACTGACAATTTGTTTGTTTTTTATAACGCTATAATTCTTCTTTAAAATATTGTAAAAATTACTAAATATGTAAGTGCGTTTAAAGCAATTTTAATAAACTTTTAACAACAGACTTGAAAAATTAGGTAATGTATGATACAATCTTAACAAAGAGGAAAAATTACCAAAAAGTTATTATTTCGTTTCTGCATTTTTATTTATTTCAACAAGAAAAGGTAGGTCGATATATTTATGGCAATACAAAATATTCGCGATTATGACGTGGCACTTCACTTTTTTCACGAAGGCAAGGCTACAGAGGCATATGACTTTTTTGGTTCGCATTTTTGTGAAGAGAAGGGTAAGAAGGGTGTTGTATTCAGAGTTTGGGCGCCTAATGCAGCTTCTGTAAGCGTTGTGGGTGATTTTAACCATTGGGACAGAGGACAGCATCAGATGCGCCGTACCCAAAATGACGGAAGCGTTTGGGAATTGTTTATTCCGGATTTGAAGCAGTATGATATCTATAAATACAGCATTGAAAGCTCAAACGGACGCATCAATTTAAAGGGAGATCCTTATGGGGTGCATATGGAAACCCGTCCCAATACAGCTACCAAAATTTTTGAATTAGAGGGCTACAAGTGGAATGACTCCAAGTGGTTAAACGAACGCAAAAAGAAAAATATATACGACTCCGCCATAAATATTTATGAAATGCATTTAAGTTCATGGATGGAAAAGAAGAACGAGGATGAGCTTTTTAACTATATGGAGCTTGCCAAAAAGCTTATTCCGTATGTTAAAAAAATGGGATATACTCATATAGAGATAATGCCTGTAGCCGAATATCCCTTTGACGGCTCCTGGGGTTATCAGCAGATCGGATATTATGCGCCTACCTCGCGCTTCGGCACTCCCTTTGATTTTATGGAGTTTGTGGATTATTGTCATCAAAACGGAATCGGACTTATTCTTGACTGGGTTCCCGCTCATTTTCCCAAAGATGCGGCAGGTCTTTACGAATTTGACGGCGGCTGCTGCTATGAATACTCCGAGCCTTTGAAGAGAGAACATATAAATTGGGGTACAAGAGTATTTGACTGGGGCAGACCCGAGGTTCAAAGCTTTTTGATTTCCAATGCTAATTACTGGTTTGAAAAATACCATGTTGACGGACTCAGAGTTGACGCAGTTGCCTCTATGCTGTATCTTGACTATGACCGAAAGGACGGACAGTGGCAGAGAAATGTTAATGGCGGCAACGAAAATCTTGAAGCCATAGCATTTTTGCAAAGACTTAATACGGAGCTTTTTGCAAAACATGAAAATATACTTATGATAGCAGAAGAATCCACCGCATGGCCTATGGTGACCAAGCCCGCCGATGTAGGAGGTTTGGGATTTAATTTTAAATGGAATATGGGCTGGATGAATGATATGATAGCCTATATGTCCATGAATCCGGAATACAGACCTTATCACCACAATATGCTCACCTTCTCCTTCTACTATGCCTTTTCCGAAAACTTTATTCTTCAAATATCCCATGATGAAGTGGTTTACGGAAAATGCTCAATGCTTGATAAGATGAGCGGACCTCGTGACAAGAGATTTGCTTCACTTCGTACCTTCCTTTCATATATGACTGCTCACCCAGGCAAAAAGCTTACATTTATGGGGCAGGAAATCGCACAGTTTAAGGAATGGAATTACAAAACAGGACTTGATTGGGATGTTTTACAGTTTGAGGAGCATAAAAAACATCAAGTGTTTGTAGAAGCTTTAAACAAGTTCTATCTTGTTCATAATGAGCTTTGGGAAGCCGACAGTGATTGGAGCGGATTTAAGTGGATCAGCAGCGATGATAATGAAAATTCCGTGATTGTATTCCGCAGATTTAACAGAAAGGGCGAAGAAATTGTTGCGGTATGCAATTTCCAGCCTAAGGCGCATGAAGAGTACAGCTTTGGCGTTCCGTATTATGCTGATTACGAAGAGATATTCTCTACCGAGAAAAGGGAATTTGGCGGCAGCGGACTTACCAACAAAACAGTTAAATCCGAAGCGATGCCGATGCACAATGAAGCTTATTCGATTACAATAAAGATAGCTCCTATGTCTGCGATGTTCTTTAAGGCTAAAAACATACGTACTCCCGAAGACGATGAGAGAAAGACTTTGCAGGAAACAGCGAAAAAGGGCTTTGCAAAAAAAACCGAAAAGACGGAGGAAAAAAAGAAAACCGAAGATACCGCATACAAAAAAGCCGAGGATAAAGGCATTGGGGTAAAAGGCGAAAGCGGGAAAACGGTAAAAGCTCCCGTCAAGGCGGCAAATAAAGCTTCTAAATCTGAAAATCAAAGCAATAAAAAGAAAAAATAGTAATTCGCACAAAAACCATCGTTAATCTTTGAAGGCAGCCTGTGTAATTAAACTGTTTGTATCCATTTCACATTGTTGTCTTAATCTAAAATAAAAAATCGGAGGCAAAGCTTATGAACCATGTAAAAAAGGAAATAGTCGCAATGCTGTTAGCCGGCGGACAGGGCAGCAGACTCTATGCTCTGACGCAGGATATGGCAAAACCCGCAGTGCCTTATGGCGGCAAATACAGAATTATCGATTTTCCTCTGTCAAACTGCATAAATTCCGGCATAGACACTGTTGGCGTTCTTACGCAGTATCAGCCCCTTGTATTGAGCGAATACATAGGAAACGGTCAGCCTTGGGGACTTAATCGCACACATGGAGGAGTCCATGTTCTCCCACCTTACGAAACCGCTTCGGGAAAAAGCTGGTATGCAGGTACGGCAAACGCAATTTATCAGAATATGAGCTTTGTTGACCGCTATAATCCCGAATATGTAGCTATTCTTTCGG
>CANEHP010000244.1 GCA_947427325.1 uncultured Clostridia bacterium
CAGATCCGAAAAATAGCCCAATTCGGACATTACCCTTGAAATAGCGGTAAAGCCCTGATTGTAAAAGCTTGTGATTCTCTCTTGCTTGTCCTTTATGCCATTATAGTTTTGAGGGCAAACAAAGGTCCATACGGCCTTTTGCGAATCCAGCACAATACAGTAATATTTACTGATACTGGCGGGATTGATCTTAAAATGCTCAAGCAGAGTATGATGATCGGCGCTGTCTTCGTTTATTGATATTAAAACGGATTTGCTTTCGTCAAAGGGGATCGCTATTATTAAGGGTCTTTTTTTCTTAATGTGCTCGTTAACGGTCTTTTCATTTGGATACTTTTTAAATATCATTTTTCCTCCTCACGATTTTTCCTTACGGTTGAAGTTAATACTAATTCTCGACTGAAAATAAACAATCCTTGCGGTCCGGTTTTCGCAGATCATTGTCTGTTTTTAGACGAGAATCAGTATAAAATTTCACTCCAAAACTCCGTCTACCAACACCGTCCTGTTATTGGTAAAGATAACCATTCCGGGCTTAGCGCCGTTGGGCTTTTTAACATATCTTACCTTTGTGTAATCGACGGGGATTCTTGTGCCGCCCTTTGCCTTTGAATTAAAGGCTGCGATTTTGGCGGCTTCGAGAACGGTGCTGTCGGGAATTTTCCTGCCTCTTGCAAACACAATAACGTGAGAGCCGGGAATATCCTTGGTATGCAGCCACAGATCCTCTCCCTTAGCGGTTTTAAGGGTAAGCCTGTCGTTTTGCAGATTGTTTCTTCCCGCCCATATCTCAAAGCCGTCCTTTGATGTGTATTTAAGGGGCTGCAAGGGTTTTCCCGCTTTTTCGGCGGTTTTGTTTTTTCCCTTTTTAAGATAGCCCCATTGTGACAGCTCAAGGCGTATTTCCTGTAATTCCGCTTCGGTCTGCGCTCTTGCGGCGGAATCGAAAACGCTGTCAAGATACGCAAGCTCCTGCTTCTCCTGTTCAATCAGCTTGGCAAGCATTTTTTCGGCGGTATCCAGCTTTCTGTATTCGCCGTAATATTTCTGAGCGTTCTGAGAGGGGGTAAGGCGAACGTCAAGCTTTATGGTTTCCCTTTCTCCCGTAAGATAATTGTCCACGGTTATTTCGTTCATACCCTTTTCCATACGGTATATATTTGCGGAGATCAAATCGCCCCGGACTCGGAAAACCTCCCGTTGGGAGCAAGCCGCAAGCTCGCTTTTTTGCAGCTCTATTTTTTTTGCCGTACGGTTGTAAACCGCCAAAATGGATTTTAACAGACCTCCCGAACGCTGCTTCATTCGCTCGGCGTCGGCTCTTCCCGAAAAGAAGCTGTCCAGCAGAGCGGAGGGTGAAGAGAACTCCCTTTGAACCGCTCCCCCGCCGTACTGCTCGGTGGAAATAAAGGTAAAATCCACGGGCTTTCCGTTTTTTTCATATATTACGGAGTATTTCGCTCCGCCGTTTTCCCCGCTCGTCAATACATTTTTAATACGGTTCAGGAAAAAGGCGAACCTTTCCGATCTGTCCTTTTCCTCAAGACATTCACAGGGTATGTCAATATCCCTTGCGGTGTAATACGCCCACTCTCTGCATAAAACCGGGCTTACTCCCTCAAAGGTTTTTATAAGGCATTTTTCAAGCTTCTGCCCGGGGGATAGCAGCAATCGCTTTACCGCTTCCTCGGCGGTGCAAAGGCGGACATCCAGTCTGTCCTCCTTTGGCGGCGGCTCGTAAAGTATTCCCGGCAAAATTCTGCGCACTGCGGAAACATCGTCCCCTATGCGCTTTATGCTGTCAACCACTCTCCATTCGCCTTTTTTGTCGGTAAGCAGTATTATATTGCTGCACCGTCCCAAAAGCTCGACGGAAAGTCTGTTGCGAACCATATCCCCTATTTCGTTCACACACTCGAAGTCAAAGGACAGAACCCTTTCAAGTCCTTCCTGGGAAATACCGATCAGCCGCCCGCCGCTTAAATGCTTTCTCAAAAGCATACAGAACATTGGCGGAGACTGGGGGTTGTCGGTTATTCCCTCGGTAATACAAACTCTTGCGGCAGAGGGATTGGCGGACATGGCGACCTTAACTCCCCCCTTAAAGCCTCTGAAGGTAAAGACAAGCTCGTCACGGGCGGGCTGGTGTATTTTATCCGTTCTTGAGCCTATCAGCCCTTTTGCCGTAAGCTCTTGTTTTATTAAATTAAGATATGCGCCGTCAAGGGACATAATAAGATCCTTTCTGAAAAGAATTTCAAAATTCGCAAAATAAAAATCCACTCCGCCTTGCTCCGCTCCTTTTTATTTTGCGAACCGGTCGGAATTTTCCTTGAAAATTCCGACACTTTTTGAAATTCGTGCTGTCAAGGCAGTTGTGCTGAAATGAACCCGCTTTTAGAGAAGTTGTGCTGATTTATACTTGCTTTTAGAAAAGCTGTGCTGATTTATACTTGCTTTCAGAGAAGCTGTGCCGATTTATGCTTGCTTTCAGAGAAGCTGTGCCGATTTTTGTCCGCTCCCGGAAAAGTTGTGCCGATTTTTGTCTGCTTTCAGAGAAGTTGTGTTGATTTTTGTCTGCTTTCAGAGAAGCAGTGCTTATTTATGCTTGCTTTCAGAGAAGCAGTGCAGTGCTTCCTATAACAAAAGCTTAACAGTAGCTGACTATATCCCTGCTGTTCTCACAAACAAATGTCTCCACGCCCAAAGCTCCTTTAATTTCCGCCGCTATTTTTTCGCAGATAATATTTTCCGTGTGAAAATGCCCTGCATCAATAAGGGTAATTCCCCTGTTTAATGCCTCGATAAAGCCGCTGTGCTTTACGTCCCCCGTAATAAGGGCGTCGCAGCCCTTTTCCGCCGCATTGGCTGCCTCGCCTTCGCTGCCGCCCGCTCCCGAGCATATTCCTACGGTTTTTATTACCCTGCCGCTGTCGTAATAGCGGACGGTATGACAGTGAAATGCCTTTTTGCACATTGCGGCCAAAGACGGTGCGTCCGCCTCAAAATCCAGCCGTGCGATTCTGCCGTAGCCCATACCGTTTTTATGTACGGGCTGAAGAACCGCCGTCTCTCCCTTTATATCCAAAAGCTCCAGCATCATATCGCTGATCCCGTCCTTTGCCATATCAACATTTGTATGGGCGCATATGGCATTGAC
>CANEHP010000245.1 GCA_947427325.1 uncultured Clostridia bacterium
GCGGAATTTTTCCTTGTCCTCAACAAAATTTGCTCGAAAATCTGCGCACCATTCCCATGAGAACAAGTTCTAAGTGAAAAAATTACATAGCGGGAAATTTATGCGGCGATGCCGAAAACGAAAAAAGGAAATCAACACTATGTCCGATAAAATACTGATAGTAGACGATGAACCTGCAATAGCCGACTTAGTTGAGCTGTATCTGAAAAACGAAGGCTATGAAACAATAAAGCACGGAAACGCCGGCGATGCTTTAGCGGCAGTGGAAAAGGAAGAAATATCGCTGGCCGTATTGGATGTAATGCTGCCTGATACAGACGGTTTTACGCTGCTGCAAAAGATAAGGGAAAATCACTTCTTCCCCATAATAATGCTTACCGCAAAAATAGAGGACGAAGATAAGATAAACGGTCTTTCACTGGGTGCGGACGATTATATTACAAAGCCCTTTAATCCTCTTGAATTAACCGCAAGAGTAAAAACCCAGCTAAGACGGTTTACCCGTTACAATAAGGAAAATTTAGCCTTAAACGAAAGCGAGATTTCCATAAGGGGACTTTTTATCTGCAAGGACAGCCGTAAATGCACCAAAAACGGAAGGGAGATAGCTTTAACACCGCTGGAATTTGACATTTTATGGTGTTTATGCAGAAAAAAAGGGAACGTGGTGTCCTTTGAGGAGCTGTATGAAACAGTATGGGGCGAAAAGTATTTTGAAAGCAACAATACCATAATGGCGCATATAGCAAGGCTTAGAGAAAAATTGGGCGAACCTGCAAGGAAGCCCGAGTATATAAAATCGGTTTGGGGAGTGGGGTATAAAATTGAGCAGTGAAAAGATAAAATATCGCCGCAGCCATATCACAAGACGTATAATTTTACAATACTTTATTACTATGGCAGTTTTTATCGCCGTTTTGATAATCGGCGTTTTGTTGTGTCAGTGGGTATGTGAAAGCAGGATTTGGTACGAGAACGATATTACCTATGAAAGACTGAAATTTATAAAGGATAATATTATTGCCATAAGCTGCATTATAATTATTATAGGCGGTACGATTATAACAAATATTTTTATAATAAGACTGTTAAAGTACATTGACGAAATTGTGGCGGCGGCAAAGCAGCTTACCTCGCCTGCGGAGCAGGAAATTTCCTTAAGGGGCACATTGTTTGAAATTGAACAAGAGCTGAATCTGTCAAGGGAAAGAGCGCTGCGGAACAGCGAATTGGCAAAGGAAGCGGAAAAGCGTAAAAACGATTTGATAATGTACCTTGCCCACGATTTGAAAACGCCGCTGACAGCAGTAGTAGGCTATCTAACACTGCTGCGCGACGAGTCGGAGCTAAGTCCCGTGCTTAAAGCCAAATACACGGGAATTGCACTTGAAAAAGCCCTGAAGCTTGAAGAATTAATTAATGAATTTTTTGAGATTACAAGGTTTAATTTGACAAATATAACCTTAGACCTGCATAGAATAAATTTAAGCAGAATGCTTGAGCAGATTTGTGACGAGTTTACCCCGATTTTAGCCCAAAAGGGGCTTATCTGGGAAACGGAAATACCAAAGAATATACAGCTTTTATGCGACCCCGACAAGTTAGAGAGAGTTTTTGACAACCTTATCAGAAACAGCATAAATTACAGCTATGAAAATACCCCCATATGGCTGAAATTACAGCAAGATGGGGGATATGTCATTATTGTTGTTGAAAACAGGGGAAGGGCTATTCCAAAGGAAAAGCTGAACCGCATTTTTGAACAGTTTTACCGGCTTGACAGCTCACGGAACAGTGAAACCGGCGGTACGGGATTGGGGCTCGCCATTGCTAAGGAGATAGTTAAGCTGCATAATGGGGATATATGTGCTAAGAGCGAAGGGGAGCGAATCAGATTTATTGTAAGGTTAGCGGCTGAAAACGCATAACCGCTGCCGACGTCCCCGTCTCTGATTTAGAATAAGGCGGGGGACTTGGGATTTTCTACTAAAATTTCCCGCAAAACCTCAAAGCCGATTTGAAATTTTTAGTATAAATTGATTTTGCGAGGTATTTTTATGAGAAACAAATGGAAGGAAATCTGGTCAAAGCGTGTTAAAGACGGAGATTTAAACATCGAAGAATTAAAACGCAATCCCAGGGAAATGTTTTTGTATATGAAAAAGCTTAACGGCTTTGACATTTTGGAAAAGGGAATAACATACGAGGGATTTATGGGTCAGCAAAAAAGGCTTGTGGAAAAGCTTTGCTTTTACAAACCGTGTAAGAGCGTTTTTGAGATAGGCTGCGGCAGCGGCGGAAACCTTTATCTTTTCTCTCTTTTGGATTATAAGGTAGGCGGAATTGATTATTCCCAAAATCTGCTTGATTTTGCCAGGGAAGCAGTTGATAAGAAAAAGGTTTTGGAGCTGATTTGCGATGACGCCGTAAATGCGGGCACTGAGATAAAGTATGACGCAGGCTTTTCCAACAGCGTTTTCTCATATTTTGACGACTATGATTATGCCGAAAAGGTTTTGGAGATAATGAACGAGAAGTGCAGAAACAGCATTGTGCTTATAGACGTTCACGATCTTGACAAAAAGCAGGATTTTCTTGATTTCAGAAGAAAAACAATAGATAATTATGACGAAAAATACAGCGGACTTCCCAAGCTTTTTTATCCGAAAAGCTTTTTTGAGCAGTTCGGAAAAAAGCACGGACTTGAGGTTGTATTTTATGAGTCCGAAATGGACGGGTATTGGAATAATGCTTATGTTTATAATGTTTGCTTATATAGATTGGATGGTGGGTGTTATTATACTAATTCTCATTAGAAATAATACTAATTCCCGTCTAATACTATTCCGTCTCTAAATCGTTGCATTATTCACGAAAAAGTGGTATATAGAGATGAGCAAAACTCCAAATAAAATAAGAACTTGTTCTCATAGAAATTGGCACGCATCTTTTTGGCAAATTTTGCCGATGACTGCGTCAAAATTCCTTGAAATACACGAGTATTCCTGCGGAATTTTTCCTTGTCCTCCACAAAATTTGCTCGAAAATCTGTGCACCATTCCTATGAGAACAAGTTCTAAATTTTTGCAGGCTTCTGTCTAAATTTCGTAAATTCTCAAAGTAAATGCAACAGTAGCAAAGAAGCTGCAATAAGTGTG
>CANEHP010000246.1 GCA_947427325.1 uncultured Clostridia bacterium
TCGATTTTGACAGTCTTGAGGACGAAATCCTGCTGTTTGAAATCGAAAACGTTATCATCAACGTTAAGCCGCCCAATGAAAATTTAAATATAGGAAAGGAAAACACTATGAAATTCAAAAACGAAAAGCACCGCAGTACCTTTTTAAATGAGGCGAAAAAGAAAAGCCTCAAAAACTACAAGATTATCGCAGCACTGTACCTGCTTACAGCGGACGAAAAGCTGTGGGACACCGCAAAGGGCTCTATCGGAAAAGACGATATTGTTTTTGACAATATTCACCTTAAAAACGGAAGTGAAAACGCTTATGCTCTTTACTGCGCCGCAAAGGATTTGTATAACGGCAGCCGGCACCTTGCCATTGACGATATTGCCGACGGCACTATTATCAAAAATAAAGTTTTCAGCTTAATTTGCAATGCGATGCTGATTAAGAGAAAAGGGCTTGCGGCGGTAAATTCAATTGAGATATGCGGCTGCGGTGAAGAAGAAAATTGACTGTAAAACGGAGGTAAACATTATGATCAAAGCAACAGTTCAGAATAATCCGTATTGTACGGAGATTAATTTTCCGTGTACGGAAATGGAGCTTTCGGAAAAGCTCGGTGAGATCGGCATTGACAAGGATCACTTGTCTCCGACAGGCATGGTAATAGATATTGAGCCTGTGGAGCTGTCGGTGCTGACGGACTGCGAGGTGAGCCTCGATGCACTGAACTATCTCGGAAAACGCATGGACGGTATGGATCAATTAGAGCAAAAACAGTTTTTGGCGATTCTGTCGTGTGATGATTTGAATATCAATTCGGGCTTGAAAAACGTTATCAACCTTACATACAACCTTGCAAGGTTCACGCTGATTGAGGATACGGACGCTCCCGAAAAAATCGGTCTTACGCATATGCTCAATATTCGCAGTGCACTTTCGGAAGCAGAATATAACGATTATGATTGGCTTGCCGATGAGGGCATAAAGCTGCTGGAAACCGGCAAAGGGATTGATACCGATTACGGAAAGCTGTATGTTAACGAAGAAATCCCCTTTGACGAGGTGTTCGACGGAAAAGCTCTTCCTCCCTATTATTGCTCGTCAAATGCGGTGGCTGCCGTTGAAATAAGCTTTGACGGGGATATAGAGTCTATTGAATTGCCCTGTGAAGAGATTGCGATAAAAAAGGCGTTATTTCGGCTCGGTGAGGATAATATTTCGGATTGCGGCGTGGAGGTGGATTCGTATGACCTTGACGGAAATTTCCTTGATAAGGCTAAGAGCTTTGAGCAAAACAAGGACGTTTTTGGGCTTAATAATATGCTGAAGTCCGAGGATTTCAGTATTAAGCATGAGCCGCCCAAAAGTATATTTTATCGGGAAATGTCAAAGTGGCTGAGGGAAAACGAGTTTGAGTTTTCCGAAAAAGGCGGCTGTATGATAGTTTCCGTTGATGACGGTGCGGAGGCGAAAATATATAATAACGGGACTGTTGCGGCGCTTACCGAAAATGTTAGTGATGAGTATCACGATATATTGCAGGCTGCACGGAATATTTACGAATATTGCTCGGTGTACGAAAAAGCCGCTCCACTTAAAGCCGAGCGTTTACCGGAAAATTATCGAGCCTTGCCGAATTTAACGGAATGGTTTTGGCGGCAAAATATTCCGACCGGAATGAGTTTGAATTTGTGACTTGGGATCGGACTTATGACGGAAATGGAGTATGTCAGGGTAATTATCACAGCGATTATTTTGCGGCAAAGGAGAATTTCGCCGTAAGATCGGGATTGGTGGAAAAGGAACGTCTGTTCAACGATGACGAGCTTTTGAAGCTGAACTGCTGTGTTGATTTCACTTTGGAAAACGGTGAATATCTTGATTATGATGAGGAACAGGCACTGATAAGGTTAAAAGAAAAAATCGAAGAAATTGCCCCCTTCCCATCCGATAATCAGGAACAGACGATGCAGAACTTGAGTATGTGACAAAAAGGAGATTCCAATGATCAGATTTATAATTGAGAAAGACAATGTGAGCGTAGCATTTGACGCACCTACGGACTTATTGTATGACCGTCTCGCACTTGTCAGAGTCGGGGATATTCCGATAAGCGGTACGGATAACGCTTCCGTCAGATTTATCCCGTGGGCGGATGTAAAGCTTGCGGAGGCGATTGCAAAGCGTTTTTTCGATGATGATAAAATATCCGAGGTCAATGCGCTGTGTGAAAAGGTTAAGCACCTGCGACCCTCGGACGAAAAAGCGTTCATAGAACGGCTTGAAAACGATGATGTACACGGTACATCGCAGATGATTGAGGTCGCTAATGAAATGGGCTTGGAGGTGGTGTCTGAAATCAATCGTTATGATTATGTTGAGGAAGATGAAGAACCAATAATGGAACAGCGTATGTAACGGCTTCGGCTGTAACATAAATAATTTAAAAAAGGAAGGAATTCTTTTGACAGAAGAAAAAAAGAAAGACCTGCTAACAAAAGTCAACCCCAAAAGTGAAAAAAATAAAAATTATTTTAAAGCTTTAGAAATAGAAAAAAAAGATATAGCAAAGCTGACCGCCGAAGGAGAAAAAATTCGACGATCGCAACAATTGATAAGCTGTAAAATCAAGCGTTAAGTACCTCGTTCACCTTGGCGTAGTAAATACAAAGGAACTTATTGGCAGCAGCCATCATGTAAACCTTGTACGGCTTGCCCTCGGAGCGTTTCTTGTCGAGGAATCGGTAAACAGGTTCGTCTTCGGGGCTGTTCTTGAGAATTACGCCAATGACTTGAAAGAGAGTTTTGCGAAGATGCGGAGAGCCTCGCTTTGAAATACTGCGGGATCTGACGTCTATGTTTCCTGATTGGTATGGCGGAGCGTCAAGTCCTGCGAAAGCGGTGATCGCTTTGCGACTGTGGAAACGGCGAGTGTCACCGATCTCTGCCATTAATTGCGGAGCAAGAACCTTACCTACGCCAAACATTTCCATTACAACATCGTGTTCGGGGAGTAGTTCCGAAAGCGCAGCCATCTGTTCTTGAAGCTCTGCGAGAGTTTCGCAGGCACAGTTAAGCTGCGTGGCAGACTGCGCCAATGGTTATGAAAAATAAACCGTGTAAATGCATTATCCCTAAAAATAAAACGATAA
>CANEHP010000247.1 GCA_947427325.1 uncultured Clostridia bacterium
GACGCAGTCATCGGCAAAATTTGCCGAAAAGATGCGTGCCAATTTCTATGAGAATAAGTTCTTATATGGATTTTCGAGCGGGCTTTATCCGAATCGGCTTATTCAGACAGGTTATTAAAGGCTTTCGGTCACGGCTTTCGGAAAAATCCGACGAAAAAACATACATAATATCTTATGAACGCAAATTCTTATATATTGTATTATATATCAGAATTTGTTTTCAGTCAATAATCAGGAGGACACGGCACAAAAATTGCCGTAAGTTTTTATACTGTTTCTGAATCAGATTGTAAACAAATTTGCGAAAGGCTGCGATTAGTGCGAAGAAAGCCGCCCTGCTGTATGCGATACAGCAAGGGCGGCTTGACGAAGCAATAAGCGCAGGATCTATGCAAAGCTGTCTATAATTGACTATAAGATGTTTAAGAATCAGTATGATTTTGAATTGAATATTATACTAATTTTAGATTAAAAATAAACGATCTTTGCGGTCTGATTTTCGCAAAGATTGTTTATTTTAGACGGGAATCGGAGCGTGTTCACAGAAGCATCTCCCTAAGCCTTGCAAGGGCTTTTTTCTCCTTTCTTGAAACCTGCACCTGCGATAAGCCTAAAATACGCCCTGTTTCCTGTTGGGTTCGGTTTTTCCAATATCTTAAGGTAATAATTTTTTGCTCTTCCTCGCTTAAAAGAGAAAGGCATTGATTTAAGGCTATTTTATCCGTAAGCTTGGACTGCTCGGGAGGGACGGGAATTTCCAGCTCCGTTTCGTCCTCGTTCTGTGCTGTAAGAGATATGGGAGGAAGCGCGGCGCAAACCGCTTCTCCCGCCTGCTCCACCGATATGTTCAGGGCAGCGGCAATTTCCGAAAGACGAGGCTCTCTCCCCTCTTTTCTGATTTGCTCCTGTACTCTTGCCGCTTTTATGGAAAGCTCCTTCAGACCTCGGCTCACCTTAACCGTGCCGCCGTCGCGAAAAAGCCTTTTTATCTCGCCCAATATAACGGGTACCGCATAGGTTGAAAACTGCAATCCTCTTGTTTCGTCAAAGCCCTTTGACGCTTTAACAAGACCCTCGCAGCCTGCGGCGTACAGCTCCTCATACTCTATCCCTCTGCCCTTAAATCTTGATGCAAGGGAATGCACTAAGCCCAAATTATCCTGTATAAATTTGTTGTCGGTTTTATTCATATTTGTGTTAAGACCCGAATTTGTCAGTAAGCTTTTTCTTCATAATTACCGAAGTGCCTTTTCCAAGGCGGCTCGTTACCTTTAAGCTGTCGGTAAATGCCTCCATAACCGCAAAGCCCAAGCCCGCCCTTTCCTCCTCGGGGGCGGTGGTGAACAGCGGCTGCATCGCCTTTTTCACATCTGCTATGCCGCAGCCCTTATCGGTTACCTTTATGTAAAGACAGTTATCCTCGGTCATTTTCAAAGTGACGGTTATATCTCCCGCACCGTCACGGTAGCCGTGTACTATGGCGTTGGTAACAGCCTCGCAGACTGCGCTCCGTATGTCGGTCAATTCCTCCACGGTGGGGTCTGCGCCTGCCGCAAAGGCGGCGACACAGCTTCTTGCCAGCGCTTCGTTCTTTGACATGGCAGGAAAGGTGATTTTCATATAATTTACAGTTTTCATTTTTTCTCCTTTTTAAGTTAGCGGAAACAGATAATTGCCATAAATTTAAGAACTTGTTCTCAATACTAAACGCAGCCTTTTCGCAAATTTGTCTGCAAGCCGATTAAGAAATAATATAAAAAAGCTATACCTTGCAGTTTTCGGGAAGTATCATCTTTTCAAGTCCCGCTAACTTTATAATTTTTTCCGCATAGCGGGAGGGGTTCTTGACCCGCACGCTCCCTCCGAAAACAGATGCGACACGCTGTCTACCTAAAATAAGCCCTATTCCGCTGCTGTCCATAAAGCTGACTCCCGAAAAGTCCAATATGCACAGCTTTGGGGTGTATTTTTCCAGCCTTGCGTCTATAATTTCTCTTGCGCCCGCAGCAGTGCAGTGATCCAGTTCTCCGTTTAAAACGGCGGTTATATAATTTTCTCCCGTTAAGATTTCCACAGTCATAAACAGTTCTCCTATTCAAAAAATCAAGCCTGTTACCTTATAGTAACAGGCTTAAGTCAAAAAAGCTGTCGAAATAGAGAAGACCTATTATGCCGCCGCCAAAAAACTCTCCGCAGCCGGTTTTTCGTCAAATTGACTCCGCTTTTCGGCAAAACCGAAAAACAAAAGCTTAATTATTTTCGGTAAAGCTCAAAGGACTTACAAATTCTCCGTCCTTTTTCACCTCAAAGTGAAGATGAGAGGGAAGCGCACATTCGCATTCCGCAGTGTTTCCTGCCTTTGCTATAACGTCGCCGCAGGCTACCTCCTGCCCAATGGTAACGGGAACGCTTTTGTCAACGCCGCAATAGCTGCTGACATAGCCGTCGCCATGGTCGATTGAAATACAAACGCCCCATAATCCGTCCTCCCATATATTCAGGACGGTGCCTTCTCCCGCCGCTCTGATATCCGCTCCCGCTTCTGCGGCAATGTCGATTCCGTCATGGGTCTGCCACAAATTTAAGGTTTCCGACTTGACAAGCTCTCCGTCGCTGTAGGGGTTGATAATTTCGCCTTCAATGGGCAAAGCTCTTGGTGACTTGGAAGAAAAGAAATTATTTGCCGCTGTTGCAGCAGGCTCGGTTTCTGCTGTTGTTTCCGAGGGGGAAACAGTTTCCTGCGGATTTGTGACAGGTGCGGCGGTGTCCTTGGGGATTCCGCCTTGGTTTTTGTCAACGTCAACGAATAGGTTTTCACTTCCCGTGCCCTCCTCAAAGCTGTTCATAATGCTGTTATAGGCATAATAGGTAGAAAATCCCACCGCCGCAACGCTTAACATAAGAGCCACAACAAAGCCCTTCCCCTTCATAAAGTCTCTGACCTTTGCAAAACCTTGTTTTTTCATATACATAAGTCCTTTCTGTAATTGCAGATTTTTCCTTTATTGATAGTTTTAACAGATTTCGGGGAAATATACTTTTTTGTTTAAATGGATATTGCAAAGGATTTTTAGTCGGTCAAAGGGGCTGTAAAAAAACATTTTACCGTGCGAGGATAACCTCGCAGAACAATGTA
>CANEHP010000248.1 GCA_947427325.1 uncultured Clostridia bacterium
TCGGCAAAATTTGCCGAAAAGATGCGTGCCAATTTCTATGAGAACAAGTTCTTAACATATTATAGTATATTTTATGCAGTTTGTCAAATGGTAAAAATTATTGTGTTCTGCTCCGGAAATCGTAATGGATTTTTCAACGGCATTTTCGCTTTGCGGCGGGGAATTTTTTATTTTATTCAAATTGCTTTGAAAACCGTCTTTCCCGTCTTGCGACGGGGCGCGCACTTGCGAAGCTTAAGGTGACAGGGAGCAAACTTTGTCGGAGGCTGTAAAAATTGACAGTTGACAGTTTACATAATATTTCGATTAGCAGGATTATCCAAAACTTCGCCGCTCTCGGTAAACCTTGACCCGTGGCACGGACAGTCCCAGGTATGCTCCGCCTTGTTCCATTTCAGACGGCAGCCCAAATGTGCACAGCGTTTTTTGCCGAAGCCTATAAGGTTTACCGCCGATTCGCCCAAATTTACAAAAAGCTGCGGCTTTATTGCATTGCGTGAGGGTGAAAAGACCTCTGCATATCTGTTTCCCGTACCCATTACCATATCCGAGAGGATTTTTGCCGCCGCCATAGACGAGGTCATTCCCCATTTGTTAAAGCCTGTGGCGGTGTAAAGGTTTTCGGCAGTGCCTGAATACAGTCCGATATAGGGGATTTTGTCCAGGCTCATACAGTCCTGCGCCGCCCAACAGTATTTTTCCTTTGAATCGGGATAGTATTTTGTAGCAAAACGGCGCAGCTCCTCCCAATTACCGCCCTTTTTGCCTGTTCGGCGTCCGCCTCCTCCAAGCAAAAGCAAATTCCCGTAATTTCGGAAGGATAAGCCGTTTTCTTCACCGTCAACATACATTCCCTCCACATTTTGGGCATTTTCAAGGGCAATTACATAGGAACGGCTTTGATACATTTTGATATAATATGCCCCCTGCTTGTTGAGAATTGGAAAGTGGGTCGCCACGATTATCTTTTTCGCCTTAACTGTGCCCGAGTCGGTAATAACGCAGTCTGACTTTATTTCTCTTATAAATGTATTTTCGTAAATATTTAAGCCGCCTGCAATTTGCGAAAAAAACTTGATCGGATTAAACTGCGCCTGTCCGGGAAATTTAACTGCCCCCGCCGTTTCAAAGGGGAGCGGAATATTCTCCTCAACGGTTGCGGGAAAGCCTAATCTTCTTACCGCTTCCGCCTCCCGCTTCAGCGCTTCCGTACTGTCTGTCCCCTTATACTCGCCTTTGCCCAAATAAACATAGGAATCCTTTTCTTCAAAATCGCAGGGATATATTTTGCTGATCTCCCGATAATCCTCAATAGCTCTTCTGTTGGCGTCAAAATAAAGCTTTGCCTTTTCATAGCCTGTATCCTTAATCATTTTGCCGTATATCAGCCCATGCTGAGCGGTAATTTTTGCGGTGGTCAGTCCTGTTGTTCCCGACAAAATGCGCCGCCCCTCTAAAATCATATAATCGGCATTGCGCTTCTTTAAAAAATATCCGCAAAGCAAGCCGACCGCACCGCCGCCTATAATTAGAACATCTGTTTTTGCGTCGCCGTGAAGCCGATTAAACACGGGAATATCCGCCGTATTGCTCCAAAGTCTTTTTTCGCAGTTTTTTTCACATTTTTCCATACGATCACCTCGGTATATTTTTAGCAATTATTTTATTTTTATCCGTAAACTGCAAATTCAACCAACGGTTAAATTTCAGCCTGTGGAAAAACCTTTGAAACCTGTGGTTTTTCGACAAGCTGCCGCCGATTTTCGGCAAGGCCGAAAATCAAAAATCGGGCTAAAGCCTCGATTTTAAGGCTATTATCTCAACTCAAGGGAACCCCCCTTTCATTCCGAAAAAGAAAAGCTAAGACTTTTTCGACACTCTGAAATTAAACCAACGGTTAAATTTATTCTAAACTGTCGGTTGATTATATATACAAAAATTACATTGACTTTAATAATTTAAAATGATATAATTAAACAAAGACCGATTTGCGGCTTTGCACACGGTTTGCAGCTTTTATTCCGATAAAATTTGTATGTGCGGTCTGCGTCAGGGCTTTGTGCGGTTTTGCCTAAAAATTCAATAAGAAAAGGAGTAAAAATGACGGATTTTAGAAAAGATTACTATGCCGATGTACGTGTTGAAGACAGATTTTCCACCACTATCGAATACCTTAACGGCGATTTGAAGGAATCCAAAATACGCCGTGAAAAGCGTGCGTTTATACGAGTTTTTGACGGAGAAATGTGGTATTACGCTTCCACCACCGATTTAAAGCATATCGGAAAGACCTTGGAGGAGCTGTACTCCGTTGCAAAATCCAACCCCGATATAGAAAACAATCCTATCGTAAAAAAGTTTCAGAGAAACAAGGTGCGGCTTGAAACCTTTAAAGACAACTCGGTAAGAGATATTTCCTTGGATAAAAAAGCCGAGCTTATCCGCTCGATGCTGCCCATTGCGTCTTCTGACAGCTGTATGACTATGCCTAAGGGCAGATATCTTGACCGAAGCAGCCTGTATTCATTCCGTTCCTCATTAGGTGCAGATATATCCTATGATTATCAGACCTGCGGATTGACTTTGGGCTGCGATATGGTTGACGGCGACAAAAAGCTCTCGGGAAGCTGGCAGCAGGGAGAAACCGATTTTGAAAAGCTTAAAGCCCTGGCGGAGGAAGCGGACAAGGATCTAAAGGAACAGGCTGAATTTATGCGCAATTCTGTGCAGTGCGAAGCAGGGGAATATCCTGTTGTGCTTTCTCCCGAAGCAGCGGGCGTTTTCGCTCATGAATCCTTCGGACATAAATCCGAATCGGACTTTATGCTGTCGGATGAAACTATGAAGGAAGAATGGCAGCTGGGAAAACAGGTAGGTTCAAAAATTCTTTCTATTGCCGAGTGCGGAGAGCTTTTGGGATCGGGCTATACGCCTTATGACGACGACGGTACAAAGGCGCAGAAAAACTACCTTATTAAGGACGGTATTTTGGCGGGACGGCTTCACAGCGTTGCCACTGCCGCTGCTCTTGATGAGAATGTCACGGGAAATGCCCGTGCTGTTGACGGTACCTTTGAGCCTATTGTAAGAATGACCAACACCTATATCGAGGCGGGGGATTTAACCTTCG
>CANEHP010000249.1 GCA_947427325.1 uncultured Clostridia bacterium
TATGCAGTCATAAAGGTGCTGTGCGTGAATCACCTTTCCCGTACCGCCGCCGTAAGCCTTATCGTCCACTCGGCGGTGCTTATTTAAGGTATACTCCCTTATGTCGGTACATTCGATAGTGATAAAGCCCGCCTTTCGTCCCCTGCCCACAATGCTTTCGGATAAAACCGCCTCGCACATTGCGGGAAACAGGGTAGCTATGTCAATTCTCATTAAAGCGCTCCTTGCCGTGCGTTAAAAAAGGCAATCCTTTAAAACAGCCTTGTTCCGTTAAAAACAAAACTACTTTACTTCCTCCTGTCCGTCAAACAATCCCTTTAACGGCACTATCTCGATTCTCTCCCCGTCGATATCCACCTTTTTAAGCACCTGAGGAATGGCGGGAAACATCAGCTCCCTGCCCTCCAAAGTCTTTAAGCAGTAAACATCGGCAGGACCGTTTTGCAGTATTTCCGTCACCCTGCCGTAAAGCGCTCCGCTTTCCGCATCATAAACGGGAAGCCCGATAATATCCGCAATGAACCAGGTGTCCTCGGGCAGCTCTGCGTCCTCCCTGTCGAGATAGAGCATCTTTCCCGCCAGCTTCTGCGCCTGCTCCGCCGTTTCTATGCCCTCTAACCTTATTTTGCACATATCGTTCTTTAAAGGCACTGCGGAAAGGACTTTAACAGGAGAACGCTCCCTGCCCAGCACCAAGTCAAAATCGGTAAGAATCCGACAGCCATCGCAAAGGAGCTGCGCCCTCATCTCCCCCCTGAGTCCCACCGTTTTGGTAATTCTTGCCGCTTCTAAAAATCTTTTTTTCATTTAATACTCCGATTTATGAAATATTTTCCGTAACCTTTTCCGTCCACGCCAGAATATCTTCATAAACCTCCTTGCGGTTTATCTCGTTAATCAGCTCATGCCTTGCGTCTACATAAAGCCTGACGGAAACATTTTTCATTCCCGCATTCACAAGCCTGCGGTATACCTTCCTTGTGCCCTTGCCGTAATCGCCTATGGGGTCTTCCTCTCCGCTCATAAGCATAACGGGCAGAGCCTTGGGAAGCGAATAAGCCCAATCCTTGGAGGAAACCTCGTTAAGCAGCTTTACAAGATCTCTGTAAGCTCCTGCGGTAAAGGCGAAATTTCCCAAAGGGTCTTCCTTAAAGAACTCGGTTTTCTCCCTGTCCCGTGTTATCCAGTCCAATTCCCCCGTTTTATCGGGAACTCGCCTTGTAAGAAAGTTATAGAACATTCCCTGACTTGTTTCAAGGTGGGTTTTAGTTCCCGCCGCATTTTCCAGTATCTTAACCGCCGTGCCGGCAGCGCCTGCGGGAACGCCCGAGCTTGTTCCCATAAAGAGGGCGGCGGAAATGTCGTCGCTGTACCAAGAGGTGTACAGCCTGGCAATAAAGCTTCCCATGCTGTGACCGAAAAGGATAACGGGTGTATGCGGGAATATTTCCTTTAATATTTCCGTCATCTTCTTTTCGTCGCGTACAAGAAAACGCCAGCCGTTATTTTCCGCAAAAAAGCCCTGATCCTCCTTTTTCTCGGCAGTGCGCCCGTGCCCCAAATGGTCGTCCCCTGCCACCGCATAGCCCGCCGCCGTCATAAAATCGGAAAATTCCTTGTACCTGCCGAAATACTCGCACATACCGTGAACCACCTGAATTACCGCCTTAGGCTTTCCCTCCGGCTCGATAATATCGTAATAAATTTGCTTTTTTCCCTCGGAAGAAGTAAAATAGCTCATTATAGCCTCCTGCTGTAAATTTCTAAATTTTCTAAAGGCAGCGCCGCACTATAACCGCCCGGCGTCTTTTTGTGCGGCGTTGTCTAAGAACTTGTTCTCATAGGAATGGTGCGCAGATTTTCGAGCAAATTTTGTGGAGGACAAGGAAAAATTCCGCAGGAATACTCGTGTATTTCAAGGAATTTTGACGCAGTCATCGGCAAAATTTGCCGAAAAGATGCGTGCCAATTTCTATGAGAACAAGTTCTAATACTAATTCTTGATTGAAAGTAGACAAAAGATTTGCGAGGATGATTTTTGCAAGACAAGGCGGAGGACGCCGCAAGGCTGACGCCTTGCAAGGACGACAACGCAGTATTGCGAAAATCAGACCGCAAAGATTGTCTACTTTCAGTCAAGAATTAGTATAAGTACTATAGTATATGATAAAATGTAGAAAAATACAAAAACTATGCCACGATCTCCCAAACAACGGTTACCTCCGCCTGCGAATAAATATTTTCAGGCTCAATATACATATCGGAAGCCGATCTGCCTGCGCAGTCCGCCGCTCCGGAAACGGAGCTTAGCATATTTGTGGGAGAGCGGAAGTTTATGTCCCTGCTGTTATAGTCCATACTCAAAACATTGCCCAAAACCAAGCCCGCCGCCTCGGACAAAACCGCCGCCTTTTTAACGGCGTCGTTCACCGCCGCTTCAAGCAGCTTATCGCTTGTTTCCTCCTTATCCTTTACGGAAAAGACAATGTTAAAGACAGGGGCGGCATTTTTGCAGGAGGATATGGCGGAAATCACCCATTTAAGCTTTTCGGTGTCAAAGTCGATTTTTAAAGAAAGATTGTGGGAGCATTTATAGCCCTCGAATTTTCTTTCCCATGCGCCGTTATCGTTCTGAACATTTTTGTACTCGGCGGAAACATTGAGATTTGAGGTTTTCAGCCTTGATTTGTCCAAGCCCAATTCCGCAAGAGCGTTTCTTATCTCTTCGGTTTTTTCAAACTGCCTGTCGGTAACGGTATTGTAGTCCTTATCCTTTGACTCGACGGTTATGTTTATCTCTGTTTGATCGGGGGGAAGGCTTATTTTTCCAAGCCCTTTAACGGTGAGTGTTCTTTCGGCCATTATGATTTCTCCCTTCGGCTTTTTTACTGTTTTCATAAAAAGAGTAGCACAAAGTTTTTGTATTGTCAAGTGGGGATATATGTCTGGTTCTACTCCAAAAATCATAATGGATTTATTAACAGTGTTTTCGCTTTGCGGCGGGCTTGTTCTATTTTATTCAAATTTGCTTTGAAAATTGCCTTTCCCGTCTTGCGACGGGGCGCGCTCTCGCGAAGCTT
>CANEHP010000250.1 GCA_947427325.1 uncultured Clostridia bacterium
GGCGGCAAAATTTGCCGAAAAGATGCATGCTGAGCTTTATGTGAACACGCTCTTAATCAGCTTTTTATTTTGTCAAAAAATAGGTTTTTATATGATATCGCACAGATTAGTGTGGTGTCCCGCTCAAAAATGAAATAAGATGCGCAGCAATTTTTTCCATATGCAAGGCGGAGGACGAAGGCTTGCCGGCGCAAGTCGAGGACGACAACGAAGCGTATGGGAAAAAGGGCAAGCAGATATTTTATTTTTGAGCGGGACAGCACATTAGTCGTGCAAAAAATAAGCTATCCGTATAAAACAGGGAGATAAGGTTATGGCAAGGGTTATAAAAAACAAAGAGTTAGTAAATACAAGATTGGCAGCAAATTACGGCGGATGGATGTATTGTGAGAAGTGTAATGAAAATATAGGATATTTATGTTATTCCACTTACGATAAGTTAGAGCTTAGCTATAAATGTAATTGCGGAAGTCAGGGAAGTGTATTGTTGGATTTTGAAGACAGCAGGATAGGTCAAAGCTGTAATGACGATTTAGTTGTTATAAAAAACAGGTTTTGCTGCTCAAAGGATAGCGAGCCTTTGATTACGATATTAGATAAAAAGGTACTTAGCTATGAAATGAAGATTACATGTAAATCCTGTGAAAGAATATATCAAAAACAAAAAAAATGAGATTTAAATTTTTATATAAATTTAAAATATTAAATAAATGAAGTATTTACAGAAAAGAAATCAGAAGATAATAGACGCAGTTATACAAAAGGCAAATGCAGAATACCCCGGAACGCTTGCAATGATCGGAATTTACGGATCTTTTGCAACGGGAGATATACATGAAACATCGGATCTGGATCTGCTTGTTTTGATAAATGACGACAGAGGATGGAATTTAAGCTGTACTTTTATACAAGATGATTTACAGGTGGGTCACGATATTTATTGTACAACATGGGAAAATTTGGAATATGACTCTCTTTATGAACACCCTAATATTTCAAAGCTGATGGATTCTAAGATCGTATACTGTGCAGATGAAGCTTATTCTAAGAAATTGGATATGCTGCGAAAGCGGGTCGATGATATTTTAGCCTCACCTTTTTCAAGAGAGGACTATGTAAAAGCCGAAAATATGCTGAGAGAAGCGGAACGCTTTTATACGGAAGCAATGACAGCCGAGGATATGGCAGAGGTATCGGAAGGAGCGGGCGGCATTGTTTATTATGCAGAAAACGCAGTAGCAATGCTGAATAAGCAGTATTTTCATTATGGAACAAAACGTACATATGAAGAGCTGAATGCAATGAAAAACAGACCCGAAAAGCTTGTCGAAATAATAGAAGGTATTATTTCGGCTGATTCCGTAAAGGGAGCAAAAGAACAGCTCACTTTGCTTTTAAAAGAAATGAAGGCTTTATTTAAAAAAGTATATGAAACGGTTTCCTTGCAGAAAAAATCGGTTAAGTCCGACGTGCTTAAAGGTACTTATGAGGAAATGTATTCTAATTGGCGGAATAAGATGTATTACGCAGCTAAAACAAACAACAGACATCTTGCCTTTATGAGCTTGGTTGGCTTGAACGCAATGCTTTCCGAACTCAGCGGCGAATGTGATATTGGCAACTATAATGTTTGGCTCGGATATGATTCTCAAAATCTTCAAAAAACAGCAGAAGCTACCGATAAGGTTATCGGCGGATATTTGAAGGAGTATGAAAAGGCGGATTTGAAGGTAAAGCATTATTCGGACATTGACGCATTTGCTGCCGATTACTTGAATTTATCCAAGTAATTTGTTTTAAGCGTAAGATAAAGTCGCAGAAATATATGTTAAAATCACCAATTTATTTCAAATAAAAGCAACAATATGCGGAGGTGTTTTTATGTTCAAGGTTGTAAAGAGTTCTTTTGCGGTTATAGGAAAAGAAGGGTCGACATATGACGGCGAAGGCTTTATTAAGAGATTATGGGAAGATGCAAACGGTCACTTTCAGGAAGTGTCTCATCTTGTAAAGAGAAACTCGGACGGAACACTTGCGGGAATTTGGGGCGTTATGTCAGATATGTCCCGTTCCTTCCGTCCCTGGGAGAATGAGTTCAGCACCGGGCTGTACTTGGCGGGCGCAGAGTGCAACGATGACGTTGTTCCGCCTGAAGGCTGGACAAAATGGACGATTCCCGGATATGAATACCTTGTTGTTGAAAGCTCGCCTCATGCCTTTGAAGATACGATTAACTATTTGCGTGATAATGGCATTGAATTGGTTGGGGCGGTTCATGACTATACTGATCCGATATCCGAGAAATCGTATTTGTATTTTCCTGTTCAAAAAATGATTAATATTAATGCCTGACTGATAATAGATAATATTTACGATTTGATATTCGCAAATATTTGTCTGTTTTCAGTCAGAAATTAGCTTAAAAAGAAAAAATACGCACAAAGCATAAAAATACTTTGTGCGTATTTTTTATCTGCAAACAGTTTTCACAATACCGCAGGCGATTTTTTCACCTGCATTTCCGGAGGGCTGAGTGGTAAAGTCATCGGGCATACTGTGGATAATAACAGCTTTACCGAGTATCTCGGAAACTCTGAATTTGTCGGTCAGGAATACAAGAACCGCTTTTCCGTTCGCGCTGAACAGCGGCGGCATATCTCCCGCATGGCAGGGGTGGGGGCAGTTGTTAGGGTCGTAATGGCTGCCTGCATCGGCAAAAGGATCGGACTGACTTCCCGAGCACCGTGTTCCTTCATGAATATGAAAGGCAAAAAACGGATTGCACCTTTTCGGCAATCCTTCCATTTCGGTGCACACCATCACACTGTCGCATAACTGGTAAAACATAACCCTTCCTTTTATATCGGAATATTTGTTGCTGCCGCAAATAACGGCGACTGCATTTGGGTTGTTGTTAAGTATGTTATAAACTGTGCTGCAATTTTTCATAGGCGATCTCCATTCATTTTCTTATAATATATGCAAACGAACGGAAAACGTTATTGACTCAAAGGCTAGTGTGCTGTCCCGCTCAAAAATAAAATATCTGCTTGCCCTTTTTCCCATA
>CANEHP010000251.1 GCA_947427325.1 uncultured Clostridia bacterium
TGTATTGTTATTTTACCTCCAGCATTTCCGCCAAATATCCCAAAATCAATAATACAAAATATTGCCCTTTTGCTGAATACGAAAAAGGGCACAATTCCAATGTATCGGGATTTCGGACTGCCAATGGAGTTTATTGACAAACCGATAGATGTTGCGGAAACAATAGCGGTTTTGGAAATATCGGAAGCACTGGAAAAATTCGAAACGAGAGCAACTCTTAAAAATTTAAGCTTGGAAAAGTCTAAGGACGGAAAAATGGTTATTGTTGTGGAGGTGACTGTGTGAACGGGACGGAATACAAATTTGTACAGACAGACAGCGGGGCTGTTTTAAACGAGCTAATATCAAAGTATGAGGATCTGACCGGGCGCACGCTTCTTCCTGCAGATCCTGATATGGTCTTTTTGTCGTGGGTGGCAGACATTATCGTGCAGGAGCGGGCTTTGCTTAACTACGCCGCAAATCAGAATATCCCAAGCCGAGCGAACGGAGAACATCTCGATGCTTTGGGAGAGTTCCTTTACGGCATTGCTCGTCCGCAGGCAGAGCCGGCAGAGTGTACGGTGGAATTTACAATTTCAGCACCGCAGAGTACGGCGACAGCGATACCCAAGGGAACAAAGGTCACAGACAGCAGTCAGACCCTTATCTGGGAGACGGTGAGCGATGCCGTTGTGCCGATAGATGAGACGGCAGTGCAAGTAAAGGCTGTATGTCAAACCTCCGGCACTGTGGGAAACGGTTTCAGGGCAGGTCAAATAAACTTGCTGATTGACGTGGATAATGTAAGATTTTATAAATCATGCGAAAACATTGACACCTCAAGCGGCGGCTCGGATCAGGCAGATGATACTACATACTATGAGCTTATGCGGCAGAGCTTGGAGGCATACAGCACAGCAGGACCCAAGGGAGCCTATGAGTATCATGCTAAAAGCGTATCCTCTGATATAGCGGACGTGTGCGCTATAAATCCCTTAGATAAGCCCGGATATGTTAATATTTTTGCTGTTATGCAGGACGGCAGCATTGCTGACGACGGCACCAAGAAAGCCATACTTGAAGCTTGCAATGATGATAAGGTGAGACCGCTTACAGATATTGTTGAGATTCTCGACCCGGAGGAGGTGGGTTTTGACGTTGAAATCACCTACTATATTGACAGAAGTACGGAAAAATCCGTAAGTGACATAGCAATATCGGTTGAGGCGGCGGTTGCTGAGTATGTTAAGTGGCAACTTGGGAAGATCGGAAGAGATATAAATCCGTCAAGACTGTATTGGCTTTTGCGGGATACGGGTATAAAAAGAGTCGATGTGATATCTCCCGTTTTTACTGCACTCCGTGACGGTTCATCCCGTGAAGTGCCGCAGGTTGCAAGGCTGGATGATATCAGGATAATTAACGGAGGGTATGAGGATGAGTAGGCTTGTTACAGACAGGGCGGCATTGCTTGAAGGTTTTCCTCCCTCTCTTGCCCGAGATGAGGATAAGGAAAAAATGGCGGAAAGCACTGCTCCTTTATTGGCGCAGGTTATTTCCGAGACGGACAAAGCAAGCATATTTACTCAAATAGACACACTGCCTGAATGGCTGCTTGATATACTTGCCTCCGACTTCAAGGCGGAGTGGTACGATTATGAGGGAACGATTGATGAAAAGCGGAAGACCATACAGGAATGTATGTTTATTCACCGCTACAAGGGAACAAAATTTGCTGTTGAAACAGCGCTTAAGAGCGTTTACAGCAAAGCAACTGTAAGCGAGTGGTTCGATTACGGCGGCGAGCCGTTTCATTTCAGTGTGACAATCAATGACACCACCAACGACAGGGAAAAGAGATCCCGAATACTTGAAAAAATACAGTATTACAAAAATCTTAGGTCCGTGCTGGATAATGTCACCTTTAAGCTTGCTATTGAGGCAAAAGCGGACTTGAAGGTAGGAATAAAGAGCGGAAGCTTATACAAAAGAATCGGAGGCGAAGTAAAGAGTTATGGCTTGGAATGAATCAATAATCACCGTTAAAGGTGTAGCTTTGGCGGCGGAGCTGATGGACGGCGGAAGTATGGAAATCACTAAGGCAGAGGCGGGAGAAAGTACGACCGATTCTGTTGCTTTGGCGTTTCAGAAGGCAATAAAATCGCCTATTGACGTTCCCGTAAGTATAGTCAAGAAAGATAAAACAGAAACCGGAATAGCGCTTACTGTGCAAATAAAAAATACCGAGGCTGCAAAGGCGTATAAAATGCGGCAAATAGGTATTTATGCAAAAACCAAAAGCAGCGAGGAAACGCTGTTTGCTGTTTTTCAATCGGCGGAAGGAGACGAGATACCGTCTGCAGATGAGTACCCTGACTTTTTGATGGAGTTTACTGCCAATATTGCAGTGTCTAATGCTGATAATATTACAGTTGTTACCGAGCCTGCAACCGTTATTGTTACGGAGGAAATGCTTGAAGCGGCAATGGAGGATTATGCGCCTACATACACCACTGCTGATAATATGGGTGAGCTGTCAAGCGGCGAAAAATTGAGTACCGCTTTGGGGAAGATTGCAAAGGCGGTTAAGGAGCTGATCTCGCATATTGCCGATAATGTAAGGCATATCACGGCGGCGGAAAGAACGGCGTGGAACGGTAAGGCGGCGGGGGATCATACGCATTCGGCGGCTACACAGTCGGCGGCGGGTCTTATGTCGGCAAATGATAAGAAAAAGCTTGATGGAGTGGCGGCAGGAGCTAACAATTATACCTATTCTCTTCCCATTGCCACAAGCACGGCAAGAGGCGGTGTGAAAATCGGATATGCCGCCAATGGCAGGAATTATCCCGTACAGCTTTCCAATGAACAGATGTACGTAAACGTGCCTTGGACGGATAACAATACTACCTATTCGGCGGCTACACAAAGCGCCAACGGCTTGATGAGTGCGGCTGATAAGACTAAGCTTGACGGCGTTGCCACAGGAGCAAATAAATACACTCACCCTACTACAGCGGGAAACAAGCATATTCCCTCGGGAGGTTCAAGCGGACAGATACTGAGGTGGA
>CANEHP010000252.1 GCA_947427325.1 uncultured Clostridia bacterium
TCCGATAGCGGCTTCACGCTGCACCAAAGCGTTTATGGGACCCGAACCCGATGTGGGATAACCCTGTCCCGCAATATTTTCGGTGAGCTTGTCGAAGTATTCAAAAGCTGCGTCCTGACCTCTGGCGTTAACCAAATTAAGCAGGAAAATATATCCCGTGCCCGAGGTTTTGGGGTTGGGCATAGAGATAAGACCCTTATATTCGGGCTTCAGCAGATCGTCATAGGATGTGGGCATGGCGGCCCCTTTTTCCGTAAGCATAGTTTTATTGACAATAACTGCGCCGCTTAGAAAAATCCAGGGAGTATACTTATGGCTTGCGGGAACATATTCGTCAAGATACACGCTGAAATCAACGCTGTCAAGAGTCGCCAGCTTATCGGAAAATCTTTCAAGATATGAGGTTTCAAGCTCTAAAATAATATCGATATCGGTATCCGATGGAGTTTCGGCCGCTAATTTTGCGGAAAGAGAGCCTGTGCTTATGTCTATCAGGTTTATTTTGTATTCGGGGAATTTTTCGTTAAGCATATTGCGTGCGTTTTCGTTTCGGAAATCCTCCGCAGTGGAATAGACATTGATGGTTTTCTTTTTGCCGGAAAATGCGTAATTTTCGCCCGAATCGGTTTCGCTGTCACAGCCTGTAAGCAGTCCGCCGAAAACCGACAAAGCCAAAGCTCCCGCAATAATTTTTGTTTTTATTTTTTTCAGCTTCATAAAGTATATCCTCCTTAATTTAAGAAATCATTTAACTTTCCGTTTCCCTTTTGTAATCAGACAAGTACACCATATCATAATAATCGGTATTTGTCAACAAAATCGTTTCAAGTAATAGGCTTAAAGCAAAAAATGAAACAGATTAAAAAAATCCGTCCTGTATTTTCCGTTAATACGTATATTATTCCAAATACTTCCAATAATGAAATCAACAAAAACAATACGGAATGGGAGGCCGGAAAATGAAAAACGTATCAAGCAGGATGAAAATAATCACAAAGGAAAGGATACTTACGATTTCAATGCTTTTAGGTGCGGCCGGGGCGGTGCTGTTTGGCAGCTTTACCGTATTCGCCAAGGAATGTGAGGAAATGCCCGACAAGCTTTTCAGACTTCATATCTTAGCCAATTCCGACAGCGAGGAAGACCAGCAGCTTAAATATGAGCTGCGGGATTATCTGTTAAGCGATATGGAGGAGATCTTTAAGGATTGCAGTTCGGCGCAGGACGCCGGGGAAGCCGCAAGAAAAAATCTTGCCCTTATCACCGAAAAATCACAGCAGTTCGTAAAGGACAAAGGCTATGACTACAATATAACCGCCTCTGTGGAAAATATTTACTTTACCACTCGGAATTACGGCGGCTTTGTCGCTCCCGCAGGAAATTATGACGCTTTGCGGATACTTATAGGAGAAGGCGAAGGGCATAATTGGTGGTGCGTGATGTTTCCGCCCTTATGTCTCGGAGCTGTGGAGGACAGGGCGGATAACGAAGAGGAGCTGTTTTTGTGCAAGCCCAAAAGTCATCTTGATTCGGGTTTGTCCGCAGAGGAGTCAAAGCGCATAGAACAGGACGACAGACCCGTGCAGATAAAGTTCGCTTTGTTTGAGTGGCTTAACGACTTGTGGTAATTTGGGATATTACCTTTTAGAACATATTCTTATCTGTAAGAGTAAAGCCTGCATTTCAGCATACCGTTATAAAGCTTTCTGTCCTTATCCGCCTTTTTCCCGAACAATTCCCCGAAATCCTCTCTCGAGGTTATAACATAAAGACTGTTTTCGTTTAAGGGAAGCAGTCTTTTCCCCATAGTGCGGTAAATTTCCGATACCTGTTCCTCGGTCATCATACGCTGTGAGTAGGGCGGGTTGGTGATAATTTTGCAGGGTTCTTTCGGATATCCGAAATCCTTTATATCCCTTGCTTCAAGCCTTATATATTTATCCACTCCCGCTTTCCGTGCGTTTTCTTCGGCAAGCCTTATTATGCTGGGGTCATTGTCATAGCCGTACAGCAGGATCTCCTCTTTTTTTATTCTTTCCCGTGCCGCCGTGATCTCCTCCTGCCAAATTTCCCTGTGAAAACAATGCCACTCCGAGGAAATAAAGCTTCGGTTAAGTCCGGGGGCGATATTCAGCATTTTCATAGCCGCTTCGATAAGTATTGTCCCGCTGCCGCAAAAGGGGTCGCATACGGTATCGGTGCTTCTTAAATGCGCAATATCCGCAATCCCCGCCGCTAAGGTTTCCCTTATGGGCGCTTCTCCCGACAAGGCACGGTAGCCCCTTTTGTGCAGACTTGCTCCCGTGGCGTCCAGTGTTAGCAGCATTATGTCCTTTTGCAGAAGAAAGTGTACGGGAAAGACCTGCCCTTTTTCCGGTAAAGAGTCGGTGCGGTATTTTTGGCTCATACGCAGTACAAGGGCTTTTTTTACGGTGCGCTGTACGGCGGGTATGCTGGTGATCCTTGAACCTACGGAATGTCCCTTTGCCACGGGAAAAGCGTCGTCCTTACCCGCAAATTCTTCAATGGGAACTTTTTTCACCGCTTCAAAAATATCGTCAAAGGCAGCCGCACGAAACTCTCCCAAAACTATCTGAACCCTTTCGGCAACGGAGGAGGTAATATTCATTTTGGCGATCACCCTTTCGTCTCCGTCAAAAAACGCTCTCCCGTCGGTGACCTTTATATTTTCTCCCCCTGCTCTCTTTATTTCAAAGGACAGTGTTTTTTCCAATCCGAAAAGACAGGGGCAAACTAAACGATACATATTTTTCTCCTTATTAGTATAAAATTAAGTGGTTTGAAAATTCAAAGTCCCCCGCCATTGCCGCAAGCAGAAGGCGGGGGACTTTGGTTTTTCGGTTAGAGCGTGTTCACAGCGTGTTCACATAAAATCAGTATGCAGATTTTCGTGCAGATTTTCGTGCATAATTTTGTTGCCTGCAAGGCAAAATTTTGCAGGAATATCGTCATATTTCAAAAAATTTTAACACACAATGTGTTCAGTCATTTGCCCAAAGCCGGCGCAAGGAGGCGTCGGCATCAAAGCAA
>CANEHP010000253.1 GCA_947427325.1 uncultured Clostridia bacterium
CGGCAAAATTTGCCGAAAAGATGCGTGCCAATTTCTATGAGAACAAGTTCTTAGTATTGCATTTATTATATATCTTTTTGCAGATTATGTCAATCTTCGGAGAATATATTTCAGCTTGTCGAAAAACCTTCTCCCGGTCGGCTTTTTTGACAAGCTGACGCCGCTTCCGGCGGTAAAGCCTTCAAAAACAAAATTGCAATTTTATAAATAATCTGCTATAATCAAAAATACGAAGCTTACGCCCCATTTTTTCATAATTTCGGGACGACGCCCCTCGTTTAATAATATATTAACTTTAGGAGAAATCAGATGAGAATTTTGGTAGCGTCAGACAGCCATGGAGATTATTTATCGCTGCAAAGAGCTATAAAAAAGGAACAGCAGAAGAGCCGGCTTGACGCATTTATCTTTTTGGGCGACGGCGAAGACGATTACAGACTTGCCACAATGAATTTGAACGGTACAACAACCTACCGTGTAAGGGGAAACAACGATTATGACACGGGCATAAAGCTTTCTATGGCAATGGATATAGGAGGTCATAAATATCTTATCTGCCACGGTCACAGCTTTTGCATAGGGCGCGGCTGTGAAAAGCTTACAGACGCCGCCAACCTGAACGGCTGTCAGGTGGCTTTATTCGGTCACACTCATATTCGGCATTACAGCTTTGAAAGGGGAGTGCATTTGTTTAATCCGGGAAGCATAGCTCTGCCCCGTGACGGCAAAGGACGATCCTACGGCATTATCACCGAGGAAAAAGGAAAGCTGGATTTTTTCCACTATAATATATAATTACAACGGTATACACAACAAAGCCCGCTTTAAGGCTTTACGGGTTACCGTCTGCAATTTTCGGGGGAATGTATTATGAACAAATTTTTCGGACATCTGCGAACCGTAACAAAACACAGGCATTTTGTGAGAAAATACTGCTTTAAGTGCGGCTTGTATAAGCAGGGGCTTACTCACGATCTGTCGAAATTTTCTCTTACCGAGTTTATCCCCGGGGTAAGGTTTTTTACGGGCAAATGCTCTCCAAACGATTTGGAAAGAGGGGAGAAGGGCTACAGCGCCGCATGGCTTCATCATAAGGGACGAAACCGCCATCATTGGGAATATTGGAGGGACGTAAAAAAGGGGGAGGGCTACAAGGCGGTTGAAATGCCGCTTAAATATACGGCGGAAATGCTATGCGACAGAATAGCCGCTTGCAGAGTGTATCACGGAAAGGACTATACTCAAAGGGACGCATACGATTATTTTATAAGCAGCCGCGCGCCCAAGGAAATGCACCCCGAAACTGCGCAAAAGCTTACCCGGTGGCTGGAGCTGGTGAGGGACGAGGGGGAGGACAGGGCGTTGGCTAAGGTTAAGAGGGAGCTTAGAGCGAGCAAGTAATTACCTCCAATTCCTGTTGTAACGGTTTCCGAACTACTTCCCCACGCAAAATCTCTTAAACACCTCGTCGATAATCTCCTCGCTCACATTTTCCCCTGTCAGCTCCGCAAGGTGATAGAGGGAGGTTTCCAGCATAACGCCCACAGCGTCAAGAGCCGCTCCCCCAAGCACTGCCCTTTCCGCCTCTTCTATAGCCTTCTCCGCTTTTCTTGCCGCTTCTCTTTGCCGTTCGTTTGCTAAAAATCCCGAGGAAATATCCAGCTTTTCGGGATTTATCATTTTTGCAGCGGCTATGTCAAGCTTTTTAAGAGAGCTTCGGTCGTTGGCGGAAATTTCCGATACCCTTCCGAATTGAGAGGCAAGGTAAGCCATATCAAGACGATTTTCCAAATCAAGCTTGTTGATTATGCAGAGCACGTTTTTTCCCCTCAGCTTTTCTATAAGAACATAGTCCTCCTTTTCAAGAGGACGGCTGTTATCGAATACCGCAAACACAAGCTGCGCCTGTTCGAGCCGTCTTTCCATCTTAACCACCCCTATTCTTTCAACGGGGTTGTCCGTTTCTCTTATTCCCGCACAGTCGGCTATTCTTAAAAGAGTTCCCCCGAGAATAACGTTTTCTTCGACAATATCTCTCGTTGTACCCTCTATATCCGTTACAATGCTTCTTTCGCAGCCTACAAGCAAATTCATAAGGGTTGATTTCCCCACGTTGGGCTTGCCCACAATAGCAACGCTTATTCCGTCCCTTAACGCCTGCCCCACATCATAGCTTTCAAGCAGCAGGTGCAGCCGCAGACGGCAGTCGGCAAGCTGCCCTGCCTGGGAGCTTATCTCAAAGCTGTCAAGTCCCTCGTCGGGATAGTCGATCCAGGCGGAAATCTGCACTGCCAAATCCATTATTGTTTTCTTGATCTCTTCTATTTTCTTGTACAGCGCACCGTCCAGCTGCGCTGCGGCGCACTTTAAAAACTGATCGCTTTTGGAGTTAATAATGTCCGCCACCGCTTCCGCCTGTGTGAGAGTCAGCTTTCCCGCCGCAAGCGCCCTTTTGGTAAACTCTCCCGGACCTGCCATAACCGCTCCCGCTTCAAGGCAGGCTCTAAGCACACGCCTTGTAATAAGCATTCCGCCGTGACAGGTTATTTCCGCCGTATCCTCCCCCGTATAGCTGTGAGGTGCATGAAAAACCAACAGTATGCCGTCGTCAAGCTTGTTTCCGCCGCCGTATATTCCGCCGTAGCAGGCGGTATATCCCTTCATTTCAAAAACGGATTTTTTATTTGCGGGCTTAAACACCCTTTCTGCGACCTCAAGGGCTTTTTCTCCGCTTATTCTTATCACCGAAATGCCGCCTGTGCCGGGGGCGGTGGCAATCGCCGCAATAGTTGACATAAATTTTCCTCCTGCTGTTTACGGAAACATTTGACTGTAAAAACAGACTTTTTGACCTTTCAAAAACTTGGCGGCGGGTTTTGTACGCTCTCGGAAAAGCGGTACTGATTACAGCCCGCTATCAGGAAAGTCGGCGGTAATTTAATTTGAAAAGAATTTCAAAATTCGCAAAATAAAAATCCGCTCCGCCTTGCATTAT
>CANEHP010000254.1 GCA_947427325.1 uncultured Clostridia bacterium
AGCGCATGGCGACGGTTTCGCCCGTGCTGTCGGTGTAGCGTCTTGTTTCCTGCACTACCCTTTCTCCGCTTTCTATAAGCTCGGTCTGTCTGTATATTTCATACTCAATGGCTCTGCCTATGGCTCTCACCGAGTTGATGTTCTTTATTTCCGCTCTTGTACCCAATTCCTTTGCGTCCTTTTCCGCAAGGGAAATATTTACGTCGCAGCGCAGGCTGCCCTGTTCCATTTTTCCGTCGCAGACTCCCGCATATTGGAGCAGCAGCCTTATTTTTTCCACAAAGGCAGTGACGTCCGCCGCCGAATGAAAATCAGGCTCGGTAACTATCTCTATAAGAGGGATTCCGCAGCGGTTATAGTCTGCAAGGGTCTGCCTTGTGCTGTCCTCGTGAACCAGCTTTCCTGCGTCCTCCTCTAAGTGAATGCGGTTTATCCTTATCCTTTTAGGCTCTCCCTCGGAAACAATATCCACATATCCGCCAAGACAGACGGGACGGGGCATTTGGCTTATCTGATATGCTTTCGGCAGGTCGGGGTAAAAATAGTTTTTTCTGTCCCATTTTGTAAAGCGGCTGATATGGCAGTTCAGCACACAGCCCGCCTTTACTATATACTCCACCGCCTTTTTGTTCAGAACGGGGAGCGTTCCCGGCAGTCCGCTGCATACGGGGCAGCAGCGGGAATTAGGCTCTCCTCCGAACTCTGCGGAGCAGGTGCAGAAAACCTTTGACTTTGTCAAAAGCTCTGCGTGAATTTCTAAACCGATTGTTGGATACAACTTCATGAATTTATTTCCTTTATACATTGTGTATTTTTATACAGTATGTTCTTTGGCAGTTATTGTATTTTCAAAATTTATTGCTTATTTATTCGTCATATTTATATTTTTATTTTTTCAAAAGCGCTTGCAGCCTGCAAAACCGTAACCTCGTCAAATCTCTTGCCCGTAATGCTCATACCGATAGGCATACCCTTTCCGTCCTTTCCGCATGGAAGGGAAATAGCGGGAAGTCCCGCAATATTAACGGGCACTGTAAGAATATCGGCAGTGTACATTTTTATGGGGTCGGTATCGTTGGAGCCTATTTTATATGCCACTGAGGGAGCGGTGGGAGTAAGTATCACGTCCGCCTTTTCAAAAATCTCATCGTATTCGGCAATTATCTCCTGCCTTAATGCGCAGGCTTTTCTGTAATATGCGTCAAAATAGCCGCTGGAAAGGGCGTAGTTGCCCAAAAGAATACGGCGCTTTACCTCGTCTCCAAAGCCCTTGTTTCTGCTGTCAAGAATCATTTCACGGTAGTTTTTTCCCTCGCCTCTTAAGCCGTACTTTATGCCGTCGTAGCGGGAAAGGTTGGAGGCGGCTTCTGCGCAGGCTATAAGATAATAGGCGGGTATTCCGTATTTTAAGGAGGGCATTTCACAGCTTACCAAAATCGCTCCCTGCTTTTCCAGTTCCTTTGCCCCGTTCATAACGGCGGTTTTTACCTCAACCTCTACCGCTTCGCCGTAAAACTCCTTTGGAATTGCTATTTTAAGACCGCTTACGGATTTTTCCGTATTTCTGTTAAAGTCGGTTTCCCTTATATCCGAAGAGGTTGCGTCTCCGGAATCCTGCCCCGCAATAACGTTGAGAATCCCGCCGCAGTCCTTTACCGAATTTGCAATAGGTCCGATTTGGTCAAGAGAGCTTCCGAAAGCGACCAAGCCGTAGCGGCTGACTCTGCCGTAGGTAGGCTTAAGCCCCGCAACTCCGCAGAAGGCGGCGGGCTGTCTTATAGAACCGCCCGTGTCCGAGCCTAAAGCGGCAGGAACAAAGCCCGCCGCCACCGCCGCCGCCGAGCCGCCGGAAGAGCCGCCGGGAACACAGTCGGTGTTGACGGGATTATGAGTGCGCTTGAAATAAGAGGTTTGGGTAGCTCCGCCCATGGCAAATTCGTCCATATTGGTTTTGCCGATCATAACAAAATCCTGCTCCTTAAGCTTTTCCATAACGTGAGCGTTATAGGGGGGAACAAAATTTTCCAGCATTCTTGAGGCGCAGGTGGTTCTTATTCCGTCGGTGCATATATTGTCCTTTATAGCAAGGGGAATGCCCGTGAGAAAATCCGCTCTTCCTTCATCTATACGCTTTTGCGCCTTTTCAGCGCTTTTCAGCGCCTCTTCCCTTGTAAGCGTGATAAATGCGCCGATTTTGTCCTCGTCCTTATCGACAGCCTTAAAGCATTCCTCGCATAATTCCCTTGCGCTTACCTGCTTTTCGTCCAAAGCCTTTCTGAGTGTGGAGATAGTCGCCTTTTTTATATCCATAAAAGCCGTTTCCTTTCGGTTTCTGTCTTGCTTCTGATTTTCCGTTTGCGCCGTGAGATACCCCATAAAGCCGCAGCGTGACCTTGTGAGGCGTTTAATTTTTTATTCCATCATTTTGGGCAGCACATAGCAGTCCTCATTGCCGCCTGTTACAGCGTTCTGCATAAGCTTTTCGGCGGGGAAGGATTCCTCCGCCTTATCTTCTCTTAACTGAGCATAGCGGATCTGGTTATTGTCCTTTGTGTCGTCATATTCTATATCAAAATCGCGAATGGTATCCATAAGGACTATTATATCCCCCATTTGCTCCGCCATTTTCTCCCCTTCCTCATGGGTAAACGAGAGCTTGGATAATTCCGCAATGTGGTCTAATTCCGCTTTTTCTATTTTAGCCATTATATTTTCCTTTCTTGGAGATAATGTTTTTAAACATTAAAAAATCTTCCTCTTTAGGCAGTTTGAGGTTATTATACCATAAGAAAAGCGACTGAAGGGAGCGATTCCTTTAAAAAGGTAAAATGTTCTCAAACATTAAAATAAAATCTTCCTCTTTAGGCAGTTTGAGGTTATTATACCATAAGAAGAGCGACTGAAGGGAGCGATTCCTTTAAAAAGGTAAAATGTTCTCAAACATTAAAA
>CANEHP010000255.1 GCA_947427325.1 uncultured Clostridia bacterium
AGCTGTATGATATTTGCCCCGAGGCAAAGGAGCAAGGCTTAGACAACATAGAAATACATTCCGTTACCGATGATACAAGAAAGCTGTCAAAGGGCGATATTTTCCTTTGCATAAAGGGGAACAGATTTGACGGTCACGATGCGGCGCCGAAAATGATCGCACGGGGAGCCGCCTTGGTGGCGGCGGAGCATGACACAGGCGTAAGACCTCAGATTATTGTCCCCGATACAAGAAAATATTTGGCGGTATTGGCTGCAAATTATTACGGAAATCCTCAGAAAAAGCTTAAAATGATAGGGGTGACAGGTACAAACGGAAAAACCACCATTACTCATATCATAAAGCATATAATCGGTCAGACGGGGGAAAAATGCGCCTGTATAGGCACTGCGGGAATAGACCTTTGCGGTACTTTTTATGAACCAGATAAGGACATTCCCACTACGCCAAGACCGATGGAGCTGTTTGGCTTTTTGGCAGAAGCGGTGAAAAACGGGGCGGAGTATTGCTCTATAGAAGCCTCCTCACAGGCCCTGGCACAGGGAAGACTTTACGGAATACAGTTTGCTGCGGGAGTTTTTACTAACCTTACTCAGGATCATTTGGACTTTCACGGCAGTATGGAAAATTACTATAAGGCAAAAAAAGAGCTTTTTCTACATTGCGACAATGCTATAATAAATACAGACGACAAATACGGCAAAAGACTTTACGGTGAAATAAACTGTCCTAAATCCTCCTACAGTATAAAGGACGCAGCGGACTATTACAGTGTGAATATCAAAACAAAGCCTTCCTCCGTAACCTATTGGTTAAGCTGTCAAAGGGCGGAAAAATCCTTCCCCGTAAACTTCGGGATGCCGGGAATATTCAATGTGGATAATTCCCTTGCGGCCGCTGCGGCGTGCTGTGAAATCGGTGCAGACACGATATGCGGGTGCGTAAAGGCATTGGAAACCTTTAAGGGAGTAAGGGGCAGGTGTGAGGTTATTTACAGCGGTTCGTTCACAGTAATCTGCGATTATGCACATACCTCCGACGCCTTGGAAAAGATACTTAAAACGGTAAAGGCTTTTGCCGAGGGCAGAATAATTTGTCTTTTCGGAGCGGCGGGAGAGCGTGACGGCGACAAGCGTCCCGAAATGGGCATAGTGGTAGGCAAAAATGCGGATATGGCAATACTCACCAGCGACAATCCCCGCTTTGAAGATCCCGAAAAAATTATGAGAGATGTAGAAAGAGGACTGGACAGAACAACGGTAGAGTACAAGGCGATCGAAAACCGCAGAGAAGCCATAGAGTACGCCCTGTCTGCCGCAAGGGAAAAGGATATAGTGCTGCTTTGCGGCAAGGGACACGAAAATTATCAGGTATACGGGGACGATTATCAGCATTTTGACGAGCATGAGATAGTTAAGGAAATATTGGGATAAGGGCTTGTCTGTCGGAGCTTCCTTATTCGGGCTTAATACTAATTCTTAATCATCTTACAGACAATCATCTTACAGACAGCTTTGCAAAAAATCTGCGTTTATTGCTTCGTCAGTCCGCTCTGCTGTATCGCATACGGCTGCGGCGGCCTTCCTCGCACTAAACGAGGCCTTTTCGCAAATTTGTCTGCAAGCTGATTAAAATCGGGAAAGCTTCGGCTTGAAACAAAGAATTTAAAGCGAAAAAATAAAACTAAAGAGATAAAACGAAAAAGTTAAATCCAAAGAAAACGGGAAAGGAAATTTATCAATGATCTTTTGGCTGATTTTAATAGTTGGAATATCCTCCGCAGCAATAACCGCGGCCATGGGCTTATGGCTTATACCAAAGCTGCGCAGGCTGAAATTCGGTCAGACTATTCTTGACATAGGCCCCAAATGGCATAAGGCGAAAAAGGAAGGCACTCCCACAATGGGCGGGCTGATGTTTTATATAGGCGTTACCTTAGCATTTGCGGGAGGATGTGTTTTCCTTTTCTTAAATAAAACCACCGCCTTTGAGGGAGTACGGGCGGCAGACGCCATAAAGAGCGTATCGGCTCTTATTATGGCGCTGTGCTTTGGCTTTGTGGGCTTTGTGGACGACTATATTAAGGTAAAGAAAAAACGCAACGAGGGTCTTACCGTAATACAGAAAATAGTTATGCAGGTGTTGATCATTGCCGCATTTTTTACCTCCCGTGTGCTGAGCGGCGACGGCTCAACAGTTATCCGTTTCCCCTTTTTGGGACAGCTGGACTTGTCTTTTTTCTACTATATTTTTATGGGACTTGTAATACTGTATCTGGTTAATGCGGTCAATCTTACAGACGGAATAGACGGACTTAACAGCAGCGTTTCATTTATATATTTTATTGCCTTTGCAGTAATAACCGTAAACATAAGGCTTTACGGAATGACATTGCTTACCGTGGCGGCGGCGGGCGGCTGTTTGGGATTTTTGGTATGGAACTTCCCCCCTGCAAAGGTTTTTATGGGAGATACGGGATCAATGTTCTTAGGCGGTCTGGTGACCGCCATAGGAGTCGGCTCGGGCTGCGAGGTTATGATGATTGTGGCGGCGGCGGTTTATATTTGGGAAGCATTAACGGTTCTTATTCAAACAACTTATTTTAAGATAACGCACGGAAAAAGGCTTTTTAAAATGACGCCTATACACCACAGCTTTGAAATACGGGGCTGGAAGGAAAGCAAGATCGATATTGTTTTCTCTCTCATTGCTTTGGCGGCGGGAGCGGCGGCTGTAGCTTTATCCTATGGAATATAAGAATTTATTTTAGAGCGTATCTTAGAACGCATCTTAGAGCGTATCTTAGAACGTGTTCGCATAAAGCTCGGCACGAATTTTTTCGGCAAACTTTGTTAAGGGGATCTCTAAGAACTTGTTCTCATAGAAATTGGCACGCATCTTTTCGGCAAATTTTGCCGATTA
>CANEHP010000256.1 GCA_947427325.1 uncultured Clostridia bacterium
ACGCACTGCATCTTCTCCCAAATCCTCCCATTTTGAATCGGGGAACTGCCCTGTTCTCATTTCCTCCGAGCTGAGCCTTGCCTCGGCGGAAAGAATACGGCTTGCAATCTGTTCCTTTGACATTTCAAGAGAAAAGATACAAATCTTTTTCTGCGGATAAGCCTTAGCCACATTGGTGGCAATGTTGGTGGCGAAGGATGTTTTTCCCATACCGGGGCGGGCGGCAATAAGTATGAAATCGGAGGGGTTAAGTCCGAAGATTATCTGATCCAGTTTTCCGTAAGAGGTGCGAAGCCCCGTGCTTCCGCCGCCCTCGGGATTGTCCGCAAGCTCGGACAGTATATCAAGCTGCTGACTTACCAGGGGCTTAATGTGAGTAAGCCCCTTTAAATCCTTTTCATCACGGATATCAAAAATTCTTTTTTCCGCCAGATCCAAAAGTGCGGAGGTTTCCTCTGTTCCCGCAGCGGCAAGATCGTATATTTCCTTTGAAATAATCATCAGCTGTCTTATCATATACTTGTCGCATATTATTTCAAGATAGCTGTCTATTCCGGAGGGGTTTATTGCCGATTCCGCCAGCTTCATAAGATAGGTTTTTGCGTCCTCGCCGCTTTGAAAAACTCCCTGCTGCACCGATTTTTCCATAACGGTAACAACGTCTATGGGCTGTCCCGAAATACTCATCTGATATATTACCGAAAACAAATCGCTGTGCAGCTGCACCTTAAAATGCTCGGGGTGAAGTCTTGCCGTTATGGGACCCACCGTTGCGGGATCTACCAGAACCGAACCCAAAACCGCCTGTTCCGCATCCAAGTTGAAGGGGAGGGAAAGCTCGGATAAGTCAAAGTCTGCCATTAGCAACCTCCTTTGAAAGTGCTTAAAAAATTATCACTCGTTTCCTGACAGCACAAAATTCCTGTGAAAAATCAGCACTTGTTTATCAGTAAATTACAGCCAACTTCCCTAAAAGAACCATAAATTACAGGTAATTACTCCTGTATCTCCTCCACCAAAACCGTAAACTTTGCGCTTACTCCGTTATAAAGCTTAGCTTCCGCAGAATAGCCGCCAAAAGCCTTTATATCACCGTTTACCGCAATTTTTCTCTTGTCTATGTCAAGGTTAAACTGCTTTTTTATCTGTGCGGAAATATCCTTTCCCGTAATTGAGCCGAAAAGCCTTCCGCTTGTGCCGCCCTTTGCGGAAATTTTTACGGTTTTCCCCTCTAATTTAGCGGCAATATCCTTGGCATTGGCAATTTCAACGTCAATTTTGTGCTGTGCGGAAGCCTTTTGTCCTTCTAAGATATTCATATTAGCGGCTGTAGCTTCAACCGCAAGCTTCTTTGCAATAAGACAGTTTCTTGCATAGCCGTCCTTTACCTCTTTGATTTCCCCCTTTTTGCCTGTGCCTTTTACATCTTCAAGTAAAATTACTTTCATGGTTGTTGTTCCTTTCTGCATTTAGATCTTGTTCTCATATATTTCAAAGCTCTGCTTATTATTGCTTTCCCCGCTTTTGCCGGCTTTCATCGTAATTTTTCCTTATCTGTCAGCCCAAATCTTCATAATATTTATCAATGGCTTCCTTAACCTTAACGCCTGTTTCCTCAACAGTTGTGTTTTTTAACTGCGCTCCCGCCATGGTCTGGTGACCGCCTCCGCCTAAATATTCCATAACGATTTGAACATTCATAGCTCCGAGGGAGCGTCCGCTGATATAAATTTCATCATTGCTGCTTCTGTAATACACAAATGAAGCGTCCACATTTTCTATGCCAAGCAGCTCGTCTGCCGCCTGCGGTGCAATAAGCCGCATATCGGGGCTGAATACGGTTGTGGAAGCTATGGCGCAGCGTTTGTATATCTCTGCTCTTGACACCAGCGCAGCACGCTGTCGGTAGCTTTCTATGGAGTTGGCAAAAAGCCCCTTTACATTCACCGTGTCTGCCCCTAACTTACGCAGAAAAGCCGCAGCCTCAAAGGTTCTCACTCCTGTTTTTATAGTAAAGTTTTTCGTGTCAAGCATAATGCCCGCCAGCAGCGCTTCCGCCTGTAATGCGGTAATTCTTCCCGCATTTCCGAAATAGCCCAAAATTTCCGTTACCATTTCCGAAGCAGAGGAGGCGTAAGGCTCATGATAAAAAATAATGGAATTGTCTATAAAATTAACGGTTTTTCTGTGGTGGTCTATTATAACCACCTGCCTTGCCCTTTGGTGCAGCTCCGAGCTTTCCAGCATAAGGGGATTGTGCGTATCGGTAATTATCAAAAGAGAATTGTCGGTAATCGAATCCACAGCGTCAGAGGGCGGCATAAACAGGCTGTTTTTACTGTCCTCCGCTTCCTTTATTTTGTCAATAAGCTGGTTGCTCAGGGAAGCAAGGCTGTCCACCACCACATGAGCGGTATATCCCAAATTCCGCACGGCACAGGCAAGTCCCACCGACGAGCCTACACTGTCAAGGTCACTGAACTTGTGTCCCATTATGTAAACTCTGTCGGAGCTTTCTACAAGCTGTATAAGCCGGTTGGCAATAATTCTTGCCTTAACCTTGTTAGAGCGCTCGATCCCCTTGGAAACACCGCCGTAAAATTCAAAGCCCGAGCTTGTTTTTATTGCGGCTTGATCGCCGCCCCGTCCCTGAGCCATTTCCAAAGCCTGCTTTGCATAATCCTCGCTTTCGGAGATCGTCCTTGCGGTTCTTCCTACGCCTATGGACAGGGTAACATTCATACGGTCGTTTACCTGTATTTCCCTTGCTTTATCCAAAAGCTTTACTTTGCTTTCAACAAGCTTTGCAATATGCCGTTCCTCCACAACTGCCCAAAATCTGTCCTTTGACTGTTTACGAAGTATTCCTGTGGTTTCGGCAATAAAATCCTCCAAAAGACGGTCGATCTGTACGGTAAC
>CANEHP010000257.1 GCA_947427325.1 uncultured Clostridia bacterium
GAGATATGGGGTGTTGGTGAAAGAGCGGCACGGGGGAAGGACGGTAAGATTTATTATGTGCCTGATAATATTACTTATCCTGAGTGGAAGGAGAAGTTTGTTAATGGTGGGGAGAAGAGCGGTGATGATGTTGACAAATCTGGTAATAGTGGTATAATAAACGCAAAAGAAGTTGAAATGGCGGGAGCAGATGTGCATTATGTCGGGAAAATTGATGTTGAAAAATTTAAAGCAGTTTCAAATAATATTATCACTAATGAGGTTATCATAACAGATGAACGGATTCAACATATAAAGGAACAACATCCTAATGATTTTGAACGATATTATCAATACATGCAAGAAATTGTTTCCAATCCAGATTACATAATTGAAGCTAATAAGCCGAAGTCCGCTTTGCTTTTGAAATCATTTAATGAAGACAATAAATATTTCAAAGCAGTATTGAGACTTATTACATCAATTGATGACCCCAATTTTAAAAATTCAATTATTACATTTATGAAAATAGATGAAAAAGAGTGGAACAGAATAATAAAAAATAAAAAAATACTTTACAAACAGGAATAAGTATGATATAATGAGTGTAGGATAAAATAGGTTATTTGAGGTGGAAGAATTCGTCCACGTCCACACGCCGATGGTTTGACAGGGTATTTACCCGAGAGATGCAGGAGAAATGGACGCCTGCCAAATAGCCTAATATCGAGAAAACCGCTTTGAGGAATCAAGGCGGTTTTCTAATAAAATATTTTAGCCCCTTACACAAAAGCAGAAAAAATTTAATAATTAAAGCACTTTGAGCAATCAAGGTGCTTTTTTAATACGAAAAAAAGGATGATAACCTTGGCAAAAAATGACTATTTTGTAATCGCATACCGAATTTTGGCTTACTTATATGCTTGCCTTAAAAGCGGTGAACAGGTAAGCCTTGAATATCTGACGTATAATACTGATGATTTTCCGATAGGGAAAGATTATTGGCATTATATTTTCAGGCATTTGTATGAAGATGGATATATTGAAGGAGTATCATTATTTCCAATACTCGGGTCTGATTTTAAGGGTGTGAAGCTTAGTCCGTGGGCGAGGATTACGCCGAAGGGAATAGAGTATCTTCAGGATAACAGCACTTTTCAAAAGGCGAAAAGTTTCCTGAAGGAACTAAAAGAATTCATTCCGGGAATGTAAAAAATGAAAGGAGCGCTGAAATGTATCTCAAAAGCTGTCCCACCTGCGAGAAGAAATATTCGGGACTTGAAAGCTACTGCACAAAATGCGGAGTTAAGCTTGTAAAGGACAAAAACCGCTGTTCCGAGATGAAAACGGAGCTTTGCAGGCATAAAGTCTTTGTGGTGAACACAAGGAAGGCGATCGAAAGCACCTACACGGGAATTTGTTGTGGCGGAAAAATTGCCTTGCAGGTTGTCCTTTAAGAGCAAAACAGTGGCTATGCCTTCGGAAACCGTTTCGGCGGTTGCTCAGGGCGTCAGACTGTTTATTGCTCCTGAAATAACGGTTAAAAACGGTTCTAAGGTAACGGTTACCCAAAACGGTATTACAACAGAGTATGCGGCAAGCGGTGTGCCTGCTGTATATATCACTCACCAAGAAATAATGCCGGAGCCGTTCAGGGGGTGGGCTTGATGGGCAGAATAGTGTGTTTAAACTGATTCAAGATTTGTTTGCACCTTCGGGAGTGAAGGGGGTATCCCGTTTCAAAATGTTGATGCATAAGTTACCGAGTGAACATAAGGCAAGGTGGTTTTGGGAGCTGCACACTTAATTCCTCAGAACAGGCTATGGCGAGTGTAATGACTACAGTTACGTCAAAGTTAAATGCTTTTCTCGATACGGAGTTAGAGCGGATTTTGTGTTTTGATACTTCCATTGATGCGGAGGACTTTTGTAACCGCAAATCCGCTATATATCTTGTCTTGCCGGAGGAAGATTATACTAAACATTTCTTGGTATCGCTTATTTTACAGAGGATATAGAGAAATGCTTACGGTAATATGAAAAAGCGGTAGAGAAATAAATAGAAACTCTATAAAATAACGCTCTTGCAATTATCCTCCGATTTTTGCTATAATAAAGCAAAAAATCGGAGGATAACTTTATGTACATAACAAAAGAAATGAGAGTAGAATTTTTGGAATATTTAAGAGAAATGGAACGAAGCGAACGCACCATAACCAAATACCGTCATGATGTGGAACGATTTTCGGAGTTTGTCGAGGACGAGGTTTTGTCTAAGAGCTTGGTATTGCAGTTCAAGGAGAGCCTGCGTAAAGAGATGTCGCCTATCAGTGCTAATTCCATTATCGGCGCAGTAAACGGTTTTCTGAAGTTTTTGGGAGTGCCGCAGTTTTGTGTCAAAATGTTTAGGGTGCAGCGTAGGCTGTTTTCATTGAGAAATGAGCTTTCGGAAAATGAGTACAAGCGGCTTGTTAAGGCAGCGCTTGCGGCAAATAATGAGCGGTTGGCGCTGATAATTCAGACCATCTGCGCTACGGGAATTCGTGTTTCGGAATTGCAATACATCACGGTTGAAGCGGTGAAGATCGGCAGGGCGGAGGTTTCCTGCAAAGGCAAATACCGCATTATTTTTATTCCTGAAAAGCTGCGGAAAATTTTATTGAATTATATTGAAAAAGAAAAAATATTTGACGGCTCGGTGTTTATTACCCGAGGCGGCAAACCCGTCAACCGCTCCAACATTTGGCGTGATATGAAAAACCTTTGCAATGCCGCTCACGTTGACCCTGAGAAGGTATTTCCCCACAATCTGCGACATTTGTTCGCAAGAGCTTTTTATGCCTTGGAGAAGGACATAGTGCGCCTTGCCGACCTTTTGGGTCACTCCAGTGTGGCTACTACCCGCATCTATACCATGGACGGCGGCACCGATC
>CANEHP010000258.1 GCA_947427325.1 uncultured Clostridia bacterium
CGTTAATCCCGATAACAATATAATCGGGAGCAACGCCGCAGCCGATCTGCATAACGGTATAAACCGTATTATAAACAAAGGAAGCCAAGGAACGCCCATTGTAATCCTTAGCCCCGCTTTTGACCATAACCCTGTCGCCAAGCTGCAAGGCTCCGGATGTTTCCTCGATAGGCTCAACCAGATCCGCATCTACCCATCCGTATACGTTACTTCCTCCCTCCACAGGAGTTAGGGCGTAACGGTGAGGAGCATTGACTGCTATGTTTTGCACTCTCGCCCTTCCCGCCGTGCGCTTGCCGTTTGTTGGCATGAGAAAAATGTGAGAATTGATATGTAAAGATGAATATGACGGTTACCATTAAGCATTGAAAAGCCCCGCACAAGGCGAGGCGAAAGGATTATTTCTTTTCGATAGGAATCCAAAGCTCACGATATCTCTGATTACGCTTTTCTCCTTCAAACCAATGGGTTACAACAAGTTCGGGAGCATCCTTTAGCTGGTATCCCGAATTAGGAAGCCACTCGTTTGCGATTTTTCGTCTTAAATCAAGAAATACCGTTGTCGGATATGCACATTTCTCGATCTCAAATACGGCATATGTGCACGGTGGAATGGTGATGTTCTCATAATATTTTGCAAATTCCTCGCCTAAAACACCATCCTTGTTAAGATTATTACGACAATATTCGCTCAGTTGGCTTGCAATATAGAAATCGTAACCTTCGTCATCAATATTTGCAATAATATCAAAATTTTTGACAACGTCGCCCGAAAGCCCTTGAAGAATGTATTGTAAAGGTCTGGTCTTTACATACATTTCTTTTTCCTGCTCCATACGTTCACCGGGAATGCCGGAAAAACGACGCTTGTAACCTGTCAAGATGATCTCATCTTTTTCTTCAATTCTGTAATTCATAGTACTACCGCCTTCCAATAAGATTTTTATTGACAAGCGAGAAAAGGATTTAAGCATATTTCCGTTCGTGCGCTTGCGACGGAGTAATACCGTGGAATTTCTGAAATGCTTTGGTGAAGCTATCGGGGCTATCATAACCGTATTTCAGAGCGATATCAATTACTTTTTCCTTACCGTTTGCAAGCTCTGCACCTGCCAAGGATAGACGGCGCAGTCTGATATATTCTCCGAGCGTGTATCCGCAAAGAATACTGAATACTCTTTGAAAATGATAGCTTGAAGAAAAGCTTTCGGCAGCAACCTTATCGTAATCAATCTCTTTGGTCAAGTTTGCCTCAATATAATCGATTGCTTTTTGCATTCCGCTGATCCAATCCATTCTTTATCCCTCCTGTCTGCCTATATTTTATCAGAAAGCATTTTAAAAATCCCGACATTCAGTGCAAAGATGTATCGGATAAATTATACCATAAAAAAGCGACTAAAGGGAGCAATTCCTTTAAAACGGTAAAATGTTATCAAACGTTTAAATAATATCTTCCTCTTTAGGCAGTTTAAAGAAAGCATAAAATAAAACTCCCATGATGTTGGAAGCTTTATTGGGTGCAGCGTCACGCTGCTGTGTTTGGCTGACAAAAAAGATTTTTGGAAAATAGGCATAAAAATATGCTCCTTGTTTGTTGAGAGCATATTAGGAGTCGCCTTGCGACCTGTGTTTGGCTGACAAAAAAGATTTTTGGAAAATAGGCATAAAATATGCTCCCTGTTTGTTGGGAGCATATTAGGAGTCGCCTTGCGACCTGGGGTGGGTAAAGGGATTCGAACCCTTGGTCTTCAGTGCCACAAACTGACGCGTTAACCAGCTACGCTATACCCACCATTGCAAAAAACCGCAATACGGTTAAAGACCTGCCTAACAAAAAATACAGAGTAAAATTTTGTTAGGACATTTCGAGCTGAGCGATGTTTCATCCAACAGGAAATGCTTGGCACGCCACAAAGGATTCGAACCTTTGACCTACCGCTTAGAAGGCGGTTGCTCTATCCAGCTGAGCTAGTGGCGCATATTAAATAAAACATTTTTGTATTTCTGATTAAAATAAAGGAAAATCCAACGGATTTTCCTTTTATGTGTTGTCGTTGCCAAAAAAGATTTTTGGAAAAACAAGCATAAAATACGCTCATATAAAATTGGGAGCTTATTAGATGCCCGTCTCGCAGGCTGGAGCGGGTGATGGGAATCGAACCCACGTGTTCAGCTTGGAAGGCTGACATTCTACCATTGAACTACACCCGCATCTTTAAACTGCGCTATCAAGAGCACTTGCTTATTATATCACCACTTTTCTTACTTGTCAAGAGTTTATTGAAAATTTTTTACAATTTCTTTAATTTCGTAAATTCTCAAAGTAAATGCAACAGTGCAATTTAGCGGTAGCACTTACTATGAGAAGAAAAAATCGGTAGCATTAAGTTAGAGAAAAAAAGGAGGTCTCAGACTATAAAAAACGAAAAAACAAACACATGACATTGCAGGACAGAATAGCAATCCAAGCCCTGTCCAAAGTCACAAATCCAAAGCCATGCTGCTCGGAATATTTTACCACAAGCACAGTTCTGTTAAATTTGGCAAGGCAGCGATAATTTTCCGATAACTGCTTGATTTTAAGGGGAGCGGCTTTTTCGTACACCGAGCAGTATTCATAAATATTTTTTGCCGCCTGCAATATGTCGTGATACTTATCAAAACACATTAGGGACTTGGGTACACAAGGCAAAAACGGGAGAAGTGGATCCGGGAGCAGGAAAACAAACAGCGGAGACAGCCTTAACTCTTGCGGCGGAAGTGCAGGAATTACGTAAGCAGTGCCCCGAAATTTTCCTGTAGCAACGTTCCTAAAAAGATTTCTCAAGAGCAAATAATACCGTAGGAGCAGTACGTGTCCAAAATCGTGGTTTTTGCACAGCAAAAATGGCGGTCTGTGACCGCCAA
>CANEHP010000259.1 GCA_947427325.1 uncultured Clostridia bacterium
AGGAATATCAAGCAGCATGGCTGCCGAGATAAGAGGAAATAGTACGCAGTTTGAAAATTATCGAGGATTTTCTTATACAATCAGAACTAACGGAAACATAGAAATATACGGATATATAGGCTCATATTGCGTAATCTGGTTTAACTAAGGAGATGGTAAAATGATTATTTTTGAAAACAGAGCATGGCAGACAGACGCCTCAGCGCCCGATTCAAATTATCTTGAAGGAATTGACTGCGAGCAGCCTAAGTGGGTAGTTCCCGACAATTCCGAATTGGCGGGGAAAATAAAATCAGCTCATTATTGGACGCCTGTAGAAGATGATAAGGGCAATATCATTGACATTATACCTGTCGACCCGCCCGTTACCGACAAGGAAAGAATATTATTCTTGAAAAATCAGCTTGAAGAGCTGGATAGGCAGGCTATACGCCCGCTGAGAGCTATAGCGGCGGGAACGGATACCGAGGAGGACAGAGAAATTTTGACAGATTTGGAGCGGCAGGCAGCTGAGATTAGAACCGAATTGGAAAGAATGGAGGGAGAGAATAATGGATAGTGCGATTATAGTTGCGATAGTTTCCGGGGCTTTTACTCTTGTAGGGACTTTTCTTGGCATAATTACGAGTACAAAGCTTTCCAATTATCGTATAGAGCAGCTTGAAGAGAAGGTTGAAAAACACAATCAGGTTATTGACCGAGTTTATCACCTGGAACAAAGGGACGCAGTTGTTGATGAGGATTTAAAAACCATTGACAGAAGAATCAATGATTTGGAGGAATATCACAAATGACATGCAGTAAAAGAATTTTGGTCGTAAGCTATGTGTTTGGCATTTTGCTTTCCGTTATAACCGTTGCGGGAAGCTTTTTAGGTTGTGATGTTTCTGCGGTAGTCACATTAGCTGGCATTGCCTGGGGAGAGATTTCCGTCAGCAACGCTTTTTATTATAATAAGGCAAAGAGAGAAAACGCAATAAAGATCGCTGTGAGTATGGTAAAGGATGAAAAAATATCCGATGCCGGCAAAGAGCTTTTGTCAAATCTCATAGGCGTTATAAACAACTGATAGGAGGAAAAAATGAATATTGATATTACCTTAGTTTTAAATTCCGTTATTGCTTTGGCGGCGGCGATTGTAAGCACCGTTATTATTCCATGGATAAGATCCAAAACCACCGCACAGCAAAGAGAGGCGTTGATGGCATGGGTCAAAATCGCCGTTGAGGCAGCCGAACAGATTTTCAACGGCGAGGGCAGAGGAGACGAAAAGAAAAAATATGTTGCCGCTTTTTTGGAGGAAAAGGGGTTCAAAATTGACGGGCGCAGTGTAGACGCAGCGATCGAAGCGGCGGTAAGACAGATCAACAGCGAGGGGATTTCCTTATCCTAAATAATTCAAACAAAAATAATTTTTTAACGAAAGGATACTTAAATATGGTTAACAAGAAAGGTATTGATATAAGCTATTGTCAGAAGGGCTTTGATCTCGAATGGGCAAAGAATGCGGGAGTTGAGTTTGTTATTATGAGAGCGGGTATTGCCGGCAGCGTTGATACTCAGCTTAAAAATCACCTTGCGGCTTGCGAGAAATTGGAAATGCCTTATGGATTTTATTGGTACAGCAGAGCATTTGACGTCAACGCTGCCGTTGCCGAGGCTAAAGCCTGCATTCAAACTATAAAAGATACTGCTCCTTCATATCCTGTATTTTATGATATGGAAGAAAAGGATCAGATTGAAAAGCTGACCAAACAACAGAGAACGGACATCGTTTGTGCTTTCTGCGAAGAAATAAAAAAGGCAGGCTATATTGCGGGAGTCTACATAAATCCTTCTTGGATGGAAAATTATGTGGATAAGACCCGGCTGATCGGCAAGTACGAAATTTGGCTTGCTCATTGGACGGAAAATCCTAAAAACCCTTCAAATTATAATTACGGACAAGCTATGTGGCAGTGGGGACTTGATAAAATTAACGGATGGGGAGTAGACGGCGATATTTGCTTTAAGGATTATTCAATCAAAAAGCCCGCTAAGCCTGTTGTTCCCTCCCCTGCTCCCACCGTCTCTAAAGATGACTTAAAGTTTAAGGTTGGTGATGTGGTTAATTTCGCAGGCGGGAAACAATATGCGGCAAGCAGCAGTAACGCAGGTTACGCCGCTAATTCGGGTGTTGTAGAAATAACTATTACAGCGAAGGGAGCAAAACACCCCTACCACGCCGTAAGCAAGGACAAGTCGGGCGTTTACGGCTGGGTTGACGCAGATAAGCTTTCTGCTGTTTCTGCAAAAGAGAAACCTAAAAAGGATAATGCTGATAAATATACTGCCGGCACCAAGCTTACATTGAAAAACGTTAATCTCTATGCCGGCGCAGGCGCTACAAGACCTGTTAATAAACTAAACGGAGTTTATTATATTTATGACGGCAAGAATTTCAGCGGTTATTACAGAATTTGCCCTTCTGTTAATAATGTTAATAAGAATCCTGTGGGAGCTAATGTTACCGGGTGGGTTAAGATTTCCGATATTGCTTAAACCGTATGACCGCTATACATGAGAATAGTACTACCATAATGTTATGGTAGTACTATTTTTTTGCATAATGTGTCAAACTCTCTTCCGCACCAATTCCGCACCAATCACGTATAACAATATATGAAAATATGCAAAATTATATAGATTTGCGGAATAATGAAAAAACGTGTTTTTGATGATTATAAAAGGATTTGTGAGGATTTATAAAAATATATGGGATTATTGAAAATTCTATCGAAAGTGAGTTTGAATTTCAAACTGTGTAAATGATAAAAATGAGTTTGAATTTCAAACTGTGTAAATGATAAAAATAGGTATTGGGGACTCTGTCC
>CANEHP010000260.1 GCA_947427325.1 uncultured Clostridia bacterium
AAGGCTATTATCTCAACTCAAGGGAACCCCCCTTTCATTCCGAAAAAGAAAAGCTGAGACTTTTTCGGCACTCTGGGGAATACTAAAGTATTCCGTAGTAATCCCCCTTAGGGGATTACTACCTGCATTCTTTGACGCAGAAAGCGTCCGCAGTTAGTAGAAATTCGTGCAATGGCGACTTTTCGTATAGCCCCCGGTATCATGTGAGGCGGCAAAAAAATTGAATAGATAATTTAAAGGAAGGATTACATAGATATGGAAAAGGTAGCTTTTAAAATCTGTCAGCGGGATTACAGTTTAAAAACAGATGAAAATCCGGAAATGATAATAAAATTGGCACGAAGTCTTGAAAATTCCATTAGCTATGTTGCACGCATTGCAAGGGGAACGACCGAGGTGGAAATCACCACTCTTGCAGCTATGATACAGATCTGCGATATCGCAAGCGAGCTGGGTAATGAAAGAGCGGCGCTTGAACAGGTCAGGCAGCAGCTTGAGGAGATGGAAAGAAAAGCCAAGGCAAGCGTTAAGCAGCTAACTTCCGATGCGGCGAAAAAAGACAGTGAAATAAATAAGCTTAACTCCTTGATTGAGGAGCTTAATGGTGTTATCGGGGAAAAGGAAAGCATTATTCAACAGTCAGACAAAAATACGGAGGCTGAGCTTAAGAAATTAACCGATAAATATTATCGAAGGGAAGAGGAACTGAACAGCGCTCTTAAAGCGGCGCAGGAGGATAGTAATAAAAAAGGTAATTTACTTAAGGAGCTTGATAACAGATTGGCAGAATCCGAAAGGCAGTTAAAGGAGCAAAGGGAAAAATCCGCAGAGTTAAATGCCGAAAATGAAAATAAACTGAAAGAAGAAAATCAACGGCTTTTAAATGAAATAGCTAAGCTAAAAGAAATGGCACAGTCTGCCGAGACGCAGTTTGAGCAGCTTGCGGCAGTTAAGGACGAGGAATCTCAGCGGCTGCGGTTAAGGGTGCAGGAGTATGAAAACGAACTGAAGGATGTAACCGCCAAGCAGGAAAAGGAAATAGAAGCCGTGTATGAGGAGCATGAAAAAGAATGCAGAATAATCGACGAAAGGCGTGAAAAAGAGTTAAATGAGATAAAGGCAGACTATGAAAAGCGAATTGGTGAAATTTTAAAGCAGGTTGAGGATCAAAAGCAGGAAACGGAAAAAATCCGCAAAACATTATCCAATTATGAGGATACCTTTGATATGTATGTACGCAACAAATCCGCCGAGCTGAAGCAGGCGCAGGAGGAAGCGGAAGCCGCCAAGGCAAAAAGCGCAGAACTTGAAAAACAGCTTGCCAAATCAGGCGATATTCAGATGACCATATGTTAGAGATACTTGCTCCATGCGGAAACGGTGAAAGTCTTAAAGCAGCGCTCAGCAGCGGCGCCGATGCTGTATATCTGGGCTTACAAAGCTTTTCCGCAAGAAGAAATGCCGTCAATTTCAGCGGAAACGAGCTGAAATCCGCTGTTCAAATTGCTCATCGTCAAGGCGTAAGAGTTTATGTTACACTAAACACACTTGTTTTTGACGATGAAATCAGGGCTTTGGAAAATGCCGTAAACGAAATAAGCGAAGCGAAGGCCGACGGCGTTATTGTTCAGGATTTTGGCGTTTCAAGGAAGATAAAGGAAATTGCGCCGGGCTTAAGGCTGCATGCGTCAACGCAAATGACAGTAACGTCTGCAAGCGGAGCCGAATTTGTTCTAAAGCAAGGCTTTTCCCGTGTTGTTTTGCCAAGAGAGCTGTCCTTGGAGGAAATAAGGGAAATTACTTCAAAAGTGAATATAGAAACAGAGGTCTTTGTACACGGAGCGTTGTGCGTTTGCATAAGCGGTCAGTGTCTTTTAAGCGCAGTTATGGGCGGCAGAAGCGGAAACCGAGGCTTGTGCGCACAGCCCTGCCGTTTAAATTACCGCTGTGAAAACCGTGAAAATGTACTGTCCTTAAAGGATCTTTCACTGATAAACGACTTAAAGTATTTGGAACAGGCAGGAGTAACATCAGCAAAAATAGAAGGCAGAATGAAGCGTCCCGAATATGTGGCAGCTGCGGTTTATCAGTGCAGGGCAGCGTTAAGGGGAGAAAAAACCGACGAGGAGCTGCTGAAAAGAGTGTTTTCAAGAAGCGGCTTTACCAAAGGATATTTTGACGGCAGTCTTTCAAATATGCAGGGAATAAGGCAAAAGGAGGATACAGAAGGTTCGGCGGAGGCTTTGGCTTGGATAAGACAGCTGTATAAAACACCCTGCAAGCGTTTTTCCCCGGATATAGAGATAAGGGTAAAACACGGACAGCCTATATGCTGTAAGGCGGTTTGTAACGATATTTCCGTGTGCGTTTACGGAGAAATACCTCAAAAAGCTTTAAAACATAGTATTACGGAAAATGAAATTGCTGAACAGATAGGTAAATTGGGCGGTACGGTTTTTGAATTGGGCAGCTTGAAGTGCATTTTAGATAAAGGCTTATATGTTCCCGCTTCGGTGTTAAATGAAATAAGGAGAAAAATCGTTGAAGAGATAAGCGATAATATTGCCCAAAATATCGAGAATATGGTTTAATAGGATAAGCACATATCTTTTTGTCAAATTTCCCCACTGCTGCGTAAAAGCTTCTTGACGGACGGCAGCCCCCTGCGAAGCTTTTCCTTGTTTTCGGAAAAATTTGCTCGGAAACCCGTGCGCTCATCTTATTAGAACAAGATCTAAGAATAATGAAAAATTAAGGCGACGCCATACAAGCCTTATTGCTCCCCAAATTAAATCTTGCCGCAATATTTGACGCAAATAAAAAATCTCTGCGTCAAAAATGCTCGCAATATGGCATATTGCT
>CANEHP010000261.1 GCA_947427325.1 uncultured Clostridia bacterium
CGACAAAATTTGCTCGAAAATCTGCGCACCATTCCTATGAGAACAAGTTCTAAACGATTTGACCCTGCAGATGCAGTTTTTGTTTACGGAATCGGGCGCTTTAGTATCTAAGATTTTAGATGCTCATGTAATGTGAAAAGATTCAATTTAAAGCAATTCCTTTTTAAAGCGACATAATACCTGCATTTAATACTAATTCTCGATTAAAATTAGACAAAGCCGGCGGGCGGGGCGTTCCTGATCAAGGAAGTCCCGACGCAGGAATATGCGGATATTTCAAGTCGGGCTGACGCAGAGAAGGGACGCCCGGGTCGTTGGATTTGTCTGATTTTTATTGAGATTTAGTATAAAATAGGACTGCACCCAAAACATCAATCCAACGGCAGCATCAAAAGGGATCGGCATCATATACATACAAATAAAAACGGTATCTTAACCATTAGCTAAGATACCGTTTATAATTATCACCAAGTTAAGCAATACCGATAAGCTTTTTCGGCTTATCTTCAAGTGTTCCCGAAACGACTTTACGAAATTCCGTAAGGTTGGGTCGGGTTACGGTGCGGGTAAAACCGCCCTTGACATAGCTTCTTCCGCATTCCTCGCAGCGGTCGTTCATAATCCTTACCGATTGGCTTACGACCACCTTGTTTTCCCGCTTTGCTTTGTGCTGTTCGCTGCGCACATGCTCCATTTCGTGTGACATAACACGTGTTTTTGCTTTAACGGGATCCATTGCGGTAGGCATCTGGAAAGAAACTCTGCTGTCATCAGAGCCGTCCTTATATCTTCTGGAACGGCATTTTTCACATTGGCAGGCAGGGCAGTCTCCGATAAAGCCGTCCTTTTTCTTATTTGCCTGCTCGGACTTTACCTTTTGAGCAATTTGTTTTGCCTGCGCTGCTTCTTGCTTAATGGCTTTTGATACTGCGTTCGCTTCCGCTGTTTTTTGAGCGGCAATAGTATCAATCTGCATAACTCTCCCTCCTTCCGCAAAATTGACGAATAGCAATTCCTACATAATAAATAATACAATTCCTACAATGTATTACAATTCCTCAACATAACTATATCACATTAATTTTAAATTTTCAATATATAAATTTACATAATTGGTAAATATCACATAAAAATCTGTCATTTTCAACAAAAAAGAGGCTGTAAAAAATTGACGGTTGAAAGTTTACAGTTGACAGTTATGGCGTCGGCTTCGCCGACAGATTTGAAATTTTTCGTTTCTGCCGACATTTCAAACTGTTTCATTAAAAAAATGCCGCATTCGCATAGATAAGACCGGCTAATTATATTTTAAGGCAACACCGCACACAAAGATGTTAGTGCGGTGTTGCCTTAAATCGGTGAAGCCGTTACGCTTCGCCGTTAAAAATTATTCCGTTCTGAGTGCTTCAACAGGGTCCTTCTTAGCCGCCAAGCGGGAGGGAATTAAGCCTGCAATTAAGGTAAGCGTCATACTGATTGCCACCAAAATAATCGCTGCCATCGGCGGAAGGAAAGCGGATAAGCCCTCTATGCCCGTTGCACTGTACAGTATTGCGTTAATGGGGATAAGCATAAGCAGTGAAACTCCGATGCCTATTGCGCCCGAAACCAAGCCTACGATAAGCGTTTCCGCATTGAACACCGTTGAAATATCACGCTTTGAGCCGCCGATCGCACGAATAATACCGATTTCTCTTGTACGCTCCAAAACCGAAATGTAGGTAATAATTCCTATCATAATAGAGGAAACCACAAGAGAAATGCTTACGAAGGCAATAAGAAGGTATGAGATTCCGCTTATAATATCGGTAATTGAAGACATTAACAAAGCTACATAGTCGGTGTACTTTATCTTGTCGTCTTCCTCGGCATTTTCGTTGTACTCTGCGACAGCGTCCGCTATTCTGTCCTTTTGTTCAAAGGTTTTTGCGTAAAGCTTGATTGTGGAGGGGTTGGTGAAATCCGCATAGCCTATTTCCGACAATATATCATCATAAGAGGACTCGGAAAATTTATCGGGAGTATATTTGTTAAACAGCTCTACATACTGCTTGTCGGTAATATCCGCCATATCGAGCGCAGCTGAAAGCTGCTCCGGGGTAAGGGCTGCCAGCTGCTGTTCCATCATTTGAGCATACTGCTGAACATATTGATTTGAAAGCATTTCCGTGGCATAGCCGAAAAGCTCCTCGTCCGTCAAATTTGAAATATACGAGAGTATAGCCTCCGAATCCACTCCCATTTGTTCAGCGTACATCTGCGTTACCCGATCGATAAGCTCCTGACGGCTTACCTGCGCAAGAATGTTTTTGGCGTACTCTTCTGCTTCTCCCTCTTTGGGAATCGACATAATGAATTTGTATATTTCCGCTTTTTCGGAGGTTGTACAGCCCTTTAAAAATTCGTTGATTTTATCGGACATCTCTTTAAGGGTAGGCTCGGTATAGCTGTCTGTTTTAAAAGGAAGTCCCGAAATTACATCGTTAAGCTTATCGTCAATCTGCGCCTTTAATAAGTCGCTGTCATTGGTTTTCTTTATCGCATAGTCGGTTAACGCCTTTGTGTAGCCCAAATAGCCTGTGAGCATAGTTGACGTGGCATTTTCATCGGGGCGGATAATTCCCGATATTTTAATATTTACCCCTACGTCCTCCGCTTCAAAAATGTAGTCGAGTCCTGTTTCGTTTTTTGTTAGATTTGTGTAGCTTTTGCCGTCCTCGCTTTTTTTGTAGTATTCGCAGGGGAGAATAAGCTTTAATTCCTTATTGCAAATATCCTCGTAGCTCCATTCCGTCTGACCGTAATCGTCGACCGTTTCTCCTGTCATTACCTTTTTGAAAAGCTCGGGCAGC
>CANEHP010000262.1 GCA_947427325.1 uncultured Clostridia bacterium
AAGACAAGGCGGAGGACGCAGCAAGGCTGACCGATGAGGTCGCTTGATTGGCGGCGTCCGTGCCGCCTTTTGGCGACCTCCTGCCAACCTCCTGTTGACGCCTTGCAAGGACGACAACGCAGTATTGCGAAAATCAGACCGCAAAGATTGTTTATTTTTAGTCGAGAATTAGTATAAACACCGTACAAGAACCTATTCCGGATTTTGTGCGGTGTCTTTTTGTTATAATGCAGTTGTACCGCCGCATATTATTCACAGCAGAAAAAGTATATACTATTTTTCAAAAAATTAAAAAAAACTATTGACAACAAGAATATATTGAGTATAATATAAGTGTATTAACTGTACTAATCGAAATAAATACAGTAGAACAGTTAAGTTAAGCTAATCTTAAACGGAGGACGTTAATCAACAATGAATGCCCAAGGTAACAGCTCCAACAATTTTAAAACGTCATTAAGGGAGCTTTTTCCCGCTTATGCCATTGCTCTTGCGCTTTGCTATATGCTGTTTGTTTATGAACCGATGATGCTTTATGCCACGCACCAAAATGATTTCTGGTTTGATTTCGTACTTATGGCAAGACCCATGCTGCTGGGATTTCTAATTTTCCTCGGGGGCAGTCTTATTGCGCTTACGGTAACATATTTTGCCCTCAGGCTGTTTTGCGGGGAAAAATATGGGTCGGCTTTCGGGATAATTCAAATCGTTATTTTCGGAATAATGCTTGTAACCTTTTTGCAGGGAAATATTCTGTCTATGTGCCTCCCTCCCCTGGACGGCGTAGAGATAGATTGGAAAAGCCTTTGGGGCTATGACGTAATTACCCTTGCCGTAACCCTTGCCGCCTGCGGACTGCTGATATTTTTAGCCGTTAAATTCGGCGTAAAGCGCACCTTAAAGTACGCCAAGTTTTTTTCCTTGGGACTTTGCGTATTTCTGACCCTGATAGCCGTAATAGAAATGATATGTTGGGACGGATTTAAGCGCAAGGACAGCATAATCACCACGGATAAAAATTTCAGCGCAATATCAAAGGATAAAAACTTTGTTATTTTCCTTTGTGACGCAATAGGCTCGGTGGAGTTTAAAAGCGTATTGAAGGAAAATCCGCAGTATAAAGAGGTCTTTGAGGATTTCACATACTATCCCGACACCCTTAGCGGATATCCCTGCACCCGTGACAACATTCCCTTGATTTTGGGCGGACAATTTAACAAAAACGAAAAGCCCTTTAATGATTTTTCTTCGGAAACGCTGAATAATTCGCCTTTATTTAAAAAGCTTGACAAAAACGGATACGATATAAATCTGTACGAGCCCGAGCTTATCTGGTACGGAAACAAAAGCTTTGACATTAAAAACGGTTCGGATTTCAAGCAGTACAAGCTGCCCTTAAAGTCCTTCCTGGCCGAAGAGTTAAAGTATGTAAGGTTTAAATACCTGCCCTATTTGCTGAAGCAGTATTCCGAGGTGGAATCGATGGATTTTAACGGTTTGGTGGATAAATTTATATGGGACAACCACACCGTCTATAAAAATATAACAAATGCTCCCGATCTGGAAAAAACCGACCGCAAAATGTTCAGCTTTGTTCACTGCGAGGGAGGGCACGTCCCTTTTAAGTACGACAAGGACTTAAACATAATCGAAAACGGAACTTATGAACAGAAAATAGAAGCCACCGTTAAAATGCTGAACGCATATATCGATCGGCTTAAAAATAACGGCGTCTACGACAGCACCGCAGTCGTAATTATGGCAGACCACGGCAATGGCGCCATAAACAGTGCGGAGGGTATGCTTGAAAGAGGAAATCCGATACTCTTGATAAAGGGCTTTGATGAACACCACAAATTTACGGAATCCGAAAAGCCGGTTTCCTTTTCGGATCTGACGGATATATACAGTAATCTGCTTGACGGAAAATCCGCCGAGGAAGCCTTATCCTTTATAGCCGACAGCAGAGAAAGATACTATTTGTGGTACAGAAATTTTCAGTTTGAAAATCATATGGAAGAGTATCTTGTTACCGATAAGGCTTGGGAGTGGAAAAAATTTACCAAAACGGGCAAGGTTTATGATTTGCACTAATTAGGCTGTTTAAAAAATCTTGCGGCTTACTGCTTTTAATAATGCAGTAAGCCTTTTTGTTTAATGCTGAATCTCAGAACTTGTTCTCATAGGAATGGTGCGCAGATTTTCGAGCAAATTTTGTAGAGGACAAGGAAAAATTCCGCAGGTATACTCGTGTATTTCAAGGAATTTTGACGCAGTTATCGGCAAAATTTGCCGAAAAGATGCGTGCCAATTTCTATGAGAGCAAGTTCTCACTTTTCAAATGCTCCAACAGTCCCGCACACCCCTCCGCAACATCGGAATAGGTTTGGTCAAAATCTCCCGTATACCAAGGATCGGCAATATTCCGACCCTTTCTTGAAGTAAAATCCAACAGCTTGTAAACCTTTCCTTCGCTGTCCGCTCCGATTATTCTTTTCAAATTGCGAAGATTGTTTTCGTCCATTGCTATCAGATAGTCATATTCCCTGTAATCCGCCCTTGTAACCTGCCTCGCCGCTCTTTTTTCAAAGGGAATGCTCATCTGCTTCAGCTGTTGCCTTGTGCCGTAATGTATATCGTTTCCAAGCTCCTCGGTGCTTGTGGCGGCGGAGCTTATGTAAATTTTATCCTCCAAATGAGCCTTTCGGGTAATGTGCTTCATTACAAATTCAGCCATGGGACTGCGGCAGATATTGCCGTGGCAGATGAAAAGTACTTTTATCATAAGCTTTAACTCCTTTGTGCATAAAATATCAATATAACCTC
>CANEHP010000263.1 GCA_947427325.1 uncultured Clostridia bacterium
GTACATTGTTCTGCGAGGTTATCCTCGCACGGTAAAATGTTTTTTTACAGCCCCTATTTTTATGTTTGATTGCCCAATACCCTTTAGTCAGCCGATCATGCTAATAGTATAAACAGAGGGAAAAGCAATGAAACAAAAAAGAATGTTAAAAAGCGGCATTTTTATTCGCTTTTATCGCCGTGCTTCTCCCGATCGCCAACAAGGAAATCCCTTATCTCGGTAAGCAAAACGATCTGCGGATCAGGCGGCGGTGGAGCGGCAGGCTCCTCCTCTTTTTTCTTATGACCGATTGACATTACCTTGTTGACAAGCTTTATTAACAGGAACAGAATAAACGCCATAATCAAAAAGTTGATAACGGCGGAAAGAAATGCGCCATAATTAAATTCGACCCCGTTTATGATAAAAGAACCGCCTATGTACTGCGGATGTCCCGCTTCGTCAGTTTTAATGCCGCCTGTAAATACGGCGATAAGGGGCTTGATAAAGTTTTCCGTAAGCGAGGTTACAATGCTTTGAAACGCACCGCCTATGATAACGCCGACAGCGAGACTCATTACATTGCCTTTAAGCGCAAATTCCTTAAATTCCTTTAAGAATTTAAATTCCCTTTTTGATTTCTTTTTGTTTTCAGCCATTTTTACCTCCTGAAGTTTATTTTCTACAATAATTTTAGCTTATTCAAGTTAATTTGTCAACTGACTTAGAAAACATTTTTAGCCCTCGGCGGCAAAGGACGGCGCATCCGAAATTTTTATTAAAAGGCTATGGATTTTACAAGGAAATTATGTTAAAATTAAAAGCGTAATATGAGGGCAGCAGCGCACAATAAAAACATGAGCCGCTAACTGTGCCGAGCTGCCTAAGGCTTGGAGGGCAGGATATGTTATATCTGACAGATAAAACAGTAATATTTGCGCTTTGTGTTTTCTCCCTTTTGAACAAAAGCATAACCACAACGGATATTTTAGCGGTTTTGGGCAGTGTTACGGTGGCTTGCCTGTGTCAGGCTCTTATGCCGAATTTGGAACAGAAGGGCTTAAATGCCCGCATAAAAATTTTAAAGAATTTTGCGGAAGGGAGTTATTCTGCACTTTGTGTATTTTTCCCTGCGCTTCTGCCGTTTTTGCCCTTAACGGTGTATGAAGCCGTCAGAACCATGGATATTCTTCCTATTATTTTGGGGAGCATTTCCATAGTTCTTGCCGTATTCAGAAATCCTTTTTCGGCGGTATATCCCTTGATGATATGTCTTTTAGCTGCGCTGTCCTGTTTAAAGACCTTAAATAATCAAAAGCTTTGGGAGAAAACAAAGCGAAGCCGTGACAGCGGCGCCGAGCTTGAAAGAGTGATGAATCGCCGAAACAGAGAATTACGGGAAAACCTGGAATACGAGGTTCATATAACTGCCTTAAACGAACGTAACCGAATTGCGAGGGAAATTCATGACAATGTGGGACATCTTTTATCCCGCTCTCTGCTTCAGACAGGGGCGTTATACACTGTTTGCCCAAAGGAGCAGATCGATATGAGAGCTGCGATCGAAGGCTTAAGGGATACGCTGAACAGTGCAATGAACAGTATCCGAGAAAGCGTTCACGGCATCAGGGACGATTCCTTGGATTTAAAAACCGAGGGGGCTAAAATACTTGCTCCCTTAGCGGGGAAATTTTCGGTAAGCTTTGATTATGACATTATTGAGGAAATTCCGCCGAAAATAAAGCTGTGCTTCATATCGGTTATGAAAGAAGCGGTAAGCAACATCGTTCGTCATAGCAGCGGCAATAAAGCTGCCGTAACCTTAAGGGAGCACCCCTCACTGTATCAGCTTATAATATCCGATAACGGAACAACGGCGGCAGGCGGCAGGATGACCGAAGGAATGGGGCTTAATGATATGCGTGAAAGAGCCGAAAGCATAGGAGGCAATTTCAGAATAAGCTTTGATAAGGGCTTTACGGTTTTTGTGGCAATAAGAAAGGACATATAGGGTAAAAATATGATAAATGTTTTAGTAATTGATGATGACCCGTTGGTTTCTCTTTCTATTAAGACGATTTTGGAAGCTAAGGAAAGGATAAAGGTTCTCGAAACAGGCAGCAGCGGGGAGGAGGCTGTGGAGCTGTACTTCAGGAATAATCCCGATGTGCTTTTAATGGATATAAGAATGGGCGGCATTACGGGAATTGAAGCGGCAAAGGAAATTCTGAGCCGTGACAAAAATTCTAAAATTCTTTTTTTAACTACCTTTTCGGATGATGAGTATATATTAAAGGCGCTTGAAATAGGTGCTAAGGGTTATATTCTCAAACAGGACTTTGAAGGAATAGAAGCGGCAATAACGGCGGTGTACGAGGGACAAAGCGTTTTTGGCTCACAGATAACCCAAAGGCTTACGGGAATGGTGCAAAAGCAGGAAGCCTTTGATATGGAAGCAGCAGGAGTAAGCCGCAAGGAGTCGGAGATAATAGAGCAGGTGGCAAAAGGCTTATCCAACAAGGAAATAGCCACCGCTCTCTATTTAAGCGAAGGCACTGTAAGGAACTATATAAGCAATATTTTGCTAAAGCTGAATTTAAGGGACAGGACGCAGCTGGCGGTGTTTTATTTTGAGAGAATAAAGGGGAGATAATCAAAAAAAACGATGCACCTCTCCTTTCGGGCAGGCGTTTATGCCAATGCCTGGCAGAAAACAGACAAGCTTTTTCAATCGGGAATTATTAGAGCGTGTTCACATAAAGCTCAGCATGCATCTTTTCGGCAAATTTTGCCGCCTGCTTCGTTTCGTCATTTGCTTTGATGCCGACGCATCCTTGCGC
>CANEHP010000264.1 GCA_947427325.1 uncultured Clostridia bacterium
GGTTTAATTCCTTTGCGCCCTCGCTGATGACATCGGGAAGCGAAGCCAAGTGACGGATAAGTTCGATTTCCGCCGATTCGGTATACACAAGCCGGTGGTCGGGAAGCCGCTTACATTCAACACCCTCTTCCCTTTGCTTTTCCAGTATTCTGCAAATTCTTGCATGGGCATATTGTACATAGTAAACGGGATTTTTTGAGCTTTCCTCAACTGCCAAATCCAAATCGAAATCAAAGTGGGTGTTTGCGTCACGCAGGTTAAAGAAAAATCTTGCAGCGTCCATGGGAATTTCATCAAGAAGAGTAGCAAGTGTGATCGCTTTACCCGATCTTTTTGAAAGCTTTACCGTTTCTCCGTTTCTCACAAGGCGAACCATCTGCATTATTACCACTTCAAGGCGGGAGGAATCCACGCCCAATGCAGTTAAAGCCGCTCTCATACGGGGAATATAGCCGTGATGATCTGCGCCTAATATATCTATGGCAATATCAAAGCTCCTTTCCATCAGCTTATTGTAATGATAGGCGATATCGGGAACGGAATAGGTAGGAACGCCGTTGGCTCTGATAAGAACTCTGTCCTTATCGTCTCCAAGCTCGGTGGATTTAAACCAAAGCGCGCCATCCTGCTCATATGTGTAACCGCTTTTTTTCAGCAGCTCGATAATTTCCTTTACTGATCCGTCATTGTGCAGGGTGCTTTCCTTAAACCAAGTGTTATACTTGATTCTGTATTTAAGTAAGTCGTTTTCAAGCCCCTTAATGTTTATGGGAAGCGCATAATCCACAAGAGCCTTTCTGCGCTCCTCTTCGGACTTATTTATATATTCGTCGCCGTAAAGCTTAGCGAAGCCCTCTGCATGGTCGATTATATCCTGTCCGTGATATGAATCCTCGGGCATTTCCACATTGTCGCCGAAATGCTGACGGTATCTCAGATCAAGGCTTAATGCGAACTTGTTGATCTGATTTCCTGCGTCGTTTACATAAAACTCACGCTCAACATAGTATCCCGCATATTCCAGGAGGGAAGCAAGGCAGTCGCCGATAGCGCCGCCCCTTGCGTTGCCTATGTGCATAGGTCCTGTGGGATTGGCGGAAACAAATTCAACAAGCACCCGCTTTCCTTTTCCGTCATTGGTTTTACCGTAGCACTCCTTTTCGTCAAGGACAGCGTTTACCGTTTCTGTAAACCATTCCTTCCCCACAAAGAAATTAAGAAATCCCGGACCTGCGACTTCGATTTTATCAAAGGCTGAACCTTCCAAAACCGCATTGTATTTAATTATGTCGGCAATTTTTCTCGGATTTTGCTTAAACGCCTTTGCCGAAACAAGGGCGGCGTTGCAGGAAAAATCTCCGTGGCTTTTTTCGTTGGGTATTTCAATGGCAAAGGCGGGGATAGGCTCGGCAGGAAGCTTTTCCTCTGCAACGGCTCTGCCTATTGCGTTCATAACAATTTCTTTAATATCATTTTTTGCCTGTGCAATAGTGTTTATCATTTTATTCTCCTTTATTTTCTCTGTTACATTCTTTTATATTTATAAACAGTTCGTTTTCAGACAAAAATCCCGAATTAACATCAATAGTATATTTTAAATATAAATCTCCGCCTTTATCGGTGATTTCGTTTTTAAGCTCATTGGTGTTAATGCCGACCATAAAATCGCCGTATGGAGTTCCATAGTGACAGTGGTGTTTTTTTCCTCTTTCTATTATTAAATTTGAGGATGCATTACCTGTGCGCATAAGCTTTACTTCATCTTCTGAAATATCCAAGGTGACCTTGCAGCCATCGAAGCCCATAGCGTCTGTTTCTTCATAAAAAATACGATAATTATTTGTTTTGATTTTTTTCATTTTTCCGTAGGTGAAAAGCTCTGTAGCGTCTTCTCCTTCATCGGAACTTTGGACGCTTTTTATATTTATACAAACATCTTTCTCCATTTTGTTCCTTTCTTTTTATGCACGCCCGTAAGCTGTTTACGCCTTTGATTCAAGAGCATTATTAAGCATTATTTCCAATATTTCGGGATAGGTTAAGCCGTCAGCCTTCAAAAGCGAGGGCAGGGCGCTTTCTTCATTAAATCCGGGTATGGTGGAAATTTTAGTGCAATAAAGCTCTTTATCGCTTAGAAGAAAATCAATCAAAGCATAGCCTTGGCAATCAATAATTCTAAAAATTCTTTTTGCGGTGTTTTTGATTTTTTCGGATAGCTCCTGCTCCAAATCTGCCGAAGGGTTGAATTTTGATGTCTTTCCTATATAGTTATTTAAATTATCTATCGAGCTTTCAATAGGCGCTGTTTCGCCGATAGATGAAACGGTAAGAAGCCCCTCGTTTTCATAAACACAGCAGCACAGATTTCGCCCCGTAACAGCATTTTCCACCACCGCTTTATGATGATGAGAAAAAGCAATTTTTAAAGCTGCTTTAAGCTCGTTTTTATCAAAGGCAATATTTGAACCTATTGATGAGCTGCAGCTTGACGCCTTTACCACAAGAGGATATTGCAGCTCCTTGTCTTTTTTTTCGATTAGATCATCAATAAAGTGCATATCGCTTCTTTCAACACAAAAATATGTTACGGTTTTAATGCCTGCCTCGTCTAAAAGCAAATGCGTCATCGCTTTATCAAGGGCAGAGCTTGATGCCTCTAAATTGCTGCCCAAAAAAGGTATGCCCGCCAGCTTACACAGTCCCTGTATTCGCCCGCATTCGCCAAATCTGCCGTAAACGACGGAAAAAATAACATCGATTCTCTGCACTGCCATTTCCGATTTATCTATCAGCTTTATAATTCCATGATGAACCG
>CANEHP010000265.1 GCA_947427325.1 uncultured Clostridia bacterium
CAACAAAATTATGCACGAAAATCTGCATACTGATTTTATGTGAACACGCTCTAACCGACGGCTGCACCTCCTTGGCATACTGCCGCCGATGCTGTTCCGAGAATAGTTTAGGATTTAACAATCCTTGCGCTTTATATTATGAGCCTCTCATTACGGGGCAGATACCTGCCCACAGCCGGTAATCCGCTTAATGCTGCTCGGTTCCCCGCCTGACATGGTTCACGGCACTGACTTGGGCAGGGCTTTCCGCCCCGTAATCAAAGGCTCATTTAATAAGGTGAAACACCACGATTTATTAAAAACTAAAATGTCACTAAAATGTCAGAAGCTGCGCCAATTCCTATCGGAACAGTTTCTCAGCCGCTTGTATGTGGAGGAGCATCAAGTTTTTATTTTTGTGATTTACTTATTATAACCCATTTTTTTGAAAAAATCAAGGGATTAAAGAAAAGAAATTTGCATAATGTGAAAATCGGCATTTTCGTGCTGTCGGTACAGTTGTGCCGAAATGCGCCCGCTTTCGGAAAATAAGAACAAGTTCTAAGCTTTTATACTTATTCTCCGATAATCAGCTCCATAGCATAGGGCAGCTTTTTTATTTCCTCGCAAAATTCCCTCCATTCGGGAAGTCTGTGATTTTTTCTTTGACTGTAAATTGTCTTTAAGCAGCGGTAATTTGTGGTAAGTCTTGCGGTAAGCTCAAAGCCGCATGGGTTGGAATACAGCAGCCTTAAATAGTCTTCCGGGTCGTTTGTTTCGTTATAGCGGTTTTTAAGCTCCTCCATAATCCCGATTATGCGGGGATCAACATATTTGTTATACTGCTTGGAAAGGTCAAACCTTGCTATTCTGTGCATGGTGGACTGACTTGACACAAATTCCAGAAATCTGTATCTTTCAGCCTCCGTCCATGCCTTTACCGTAAAGGTAAGGTCAAAGGCTACCCTTATACCTGTCAGGAATTGGTCGTGACCCTCGCCCTTGGGGCTTTGGGCAAGGTTCTTTATTCTGTCGGTAATATCTCCGTTCACCGACCGGGTGTCGACAGCCATAGGGTACTTGCTTGCCTTAAAGCTTTCCTCCATATCATAAACCTTTATATTTTCAAGCTTCATATTTTTCCCTTTCTGCCTTATTCCGACAGCATAAACATATCATAAATCACCTGTACGGCTTTTTCAAAGTCCTTTTCATGTATGCCCACTATAATATTAAGCTCGCTGGAGCCTTGATCTATCATTTTTATATTTATATTTGCATGAGAAAGTGCGGCGAAAATTCTTGTTGCCGTTCCTTTTTTCTCCTTCATACCGCGTCCGACTATTGCCACAAGAGCCAGGTCGTTAATAACCTCGATATGGTTGGGGCGGCATACCTGATTGATATATTTAACGGCGTCGGGGTGCGCCTCAAGCTCTTCGGTGCTAACAACAAGGCTCATTGTGTCTATGCCTGTGGGAATATGTTCAAAGCCCATGCCCTCGTTGTCAAGCACGGTAAGTATTCTTCTTAAGAAGCCTACCTCGGAATTCATCTCGTCCTTTTCTATTGAGATAACGCTGAAATGCTTTTTACCCGCAATACCTGTGATAATTTTGTTATCTGCGTTTTCGGGCGCTTCGGGCACTATCATAGTACCCTTGGCGTCGGGAACATTGGTGTTTCTTATGTTTATGGGAATTTTTGCGGTGCGGACGGGGAAAATTGCGTCCTGATGAAGCACTCCCGCTCCCATATAAGAAAGCTCTCTCAGCTCCTTGTAGGTAATGTATTCGATTATTTCGGGATTGTCAACTATGTGGGGATCTGCCGCCAAAAAGCCGCTGACGTCCGTCCAGTTTTCGTACAGATCCGCATTTATGGCTTTTGCAACAACTGAGCCTGTAAAATCGCTTCCTCCCCGGCTGAAGGTCTGTATTGTGCCGTCGGGCTTTGCGCCGTAAAATCCCGGAATAACGGCTTCGGCATATCCTTCCAGCACAGAAGCAAGACAAGCGTCGGTAAGGTCTGCGTCAAATTCGCCGCTTGCGGTAAAATAAATGCACTTGGCTGCGTCCACAAACTGAAAGCCTAAGTAATTTGCGAGAATTATGCCGTTAAGATATTCTCCTCTGCTTGCGGCGTAGTCTTTTCCCGCTCTTTTCCTGAAATTTTCCGCTATAATGTCATACTCGTGGTCAAGATTGATGGTAAGTCCCAAATCGCCGATTATTCCGTTAAATCTTTCCGCAATGGGAAGAAATTCCGCCGTTGCGTTTTTTCCCTTTCCTACCGCTTCATAGCACCGGTATAGCATATCGGTTACTTTAGTGTCCTCGGAAAATCTTTTTCCCGGCGCCGAGGGAACAACATATCTTCTTTCCCTGTCTGAGCGTATGATTTCCGCTACTTTGCGAAATTGGTTTGCATCGGCCAAAGAGCTGCCGCCGAATTTAACTACCTTTGCCATTATCCGTTTACCCCTTTTATTTAATAAATTTTGTGAAATGATATCTTAATATTTTCAATATTTGCATATTTAGAGCGTGTTCACATAAAGCTTAGCATGCATCTTTTCGGCAAATTTTGCCGCCTGCTTCGTTAAAATTTTTTGAAATATGACGATATTCCTGCAAAATTTTGCCTTGCAGGCAACAAAATTATGCACGAAAATCTGCATACTGATTTTATGTGAACACGTTCTAAACAGTATAGCATATTATATGCAAAAATGCAACTTTTTGTAAATGACGGTTCTACTCCGAAAATCGTAATGGATTTATCAACAGCATTTTCGCTTTGCGGCGGGGAATTTTTTATTTTATT
>CANEHP010000266.1 GCA_947427325.1 uncultured Clostridia bacterium
CCCCTAATACACAAGCAAAAAACTGTATGCACTCGGTTTGCCCTCACAAGCCCATTCATTTTCCGCTCAAATCCGCCTTGCACCTAACGGCGGCTCTCTGTATATGAGTTATGGAAAACTACTCTCCTTGTTCATCGGTTATAATGATTTTCTGTTGTTATGTTATCATACTTTTTCCTGTTTGTCAATAGGCATTGCAGTTATAATTTTAATTAGAGCAAAAATATTTATGCACTTTGTTGCAAAGGTTAATAAAATCCTCCATTGACAGCTCCTCGGCTCTTGCGGCGGTTTTAATGCCTGCGGCTGTCATAATTTCCGACATTTTCTGTTTTTCTATACGCAGATCGGAGGATAAAGGGTTTACCATCTGCTTTCTTCTTTGAGAAAAAGCCGACTTAACCATTCTGAAAAACAGCCTTTCATCGCTGACGCTATATTTTTGATTACCGTCTATATCAAGCCTTATTACCGATGAATCTACATTCGGTGACGGGGCAAAGCTTCCTCTTGAAACATTGAAAAGCTTTTTGGGATTGCTGTAATAGTTTACGGCAACGGTTAACGCTCCGCATTCCCGACTTCCCACCTTTGCGCAGATTCTGTCGGCGGCTTCTCTCTGGACCATAACCGTAAGAGATTTTACAGGCAGCTTTTCTTCCAAAATGCGCATTATAACGGGAGATGTGATATAGTATGGCAGATTGGCGCATATCACTACCTCTTCATCTTTAAATTTTTCCTCAAACAGCTTTTTTAAATCAATTTCCATAAAATCGGCAAAAATAATATCGATATTTGAAAAATCGTAAAGAGTTTCGGCTAAAATCGGCTGTAATCCCTTGTCGATTTCTATTGCTACCGTTTTTTTGCTTCTCAAAGCCAATTCTTTTGTAAGAACGCCTATTCCCGTTCCGATTTCAAGAGAACATATATCCTTGCCGCAGCCGCCAAGCTCCGCTATTTTAGGACATATGGAGGGGTTTATAAGGAAATTTTGCCCCAAGGATTTTGTAAAGGAAAAACCGTGACGGTTAAATAAATCTTTAATGACTCCCAAGTCGGTAAGCTGCATTTTTTATCTCCGATAATTTTTTTGGCAGCGTTTTTGAAAAAAGGCAAAGAATGTCCGTTGTCGGTCTTGTATTGGTGTTAACGCTGTTTTTTTATGTGCCAAAACGCTGCCGCTTTATTATAATCCATAAAAGTCGATTTGTCAAACTACTCACATATTGACATCAAAGCGTCCCCTATACTTTCGCCTATAAGCTCTCCCGTATAAAGAGCCTGTTCCAGGGTATTTCCCTGTGAGCCGATTTCAAGCAGCAATGAGCCTGTAGTTAGGTGTTGGTTATAATTGCAGTATTGAAATAAAACGGGGCGTGTAATTCCGGGATTTGTGCTTTCCATATACTGTTGAAGAAGACAGGCAAAGTGAAAATTCTGCAAGTAATTGGGAACATAATAGTAGCCGTCTGTTGCTGCGGAAATAATCATAACCTGTGCGGCTTCTTTTCCGTTTATGGTATTAACTGCGGCAACGGGAGTTCCGTCGCTTTCCACAATTCCGTCTCGGTGAACATCAAATACCACCTTTATTGACGGATATTTTTCAAGTATTTCGGATACCGTTTCCTCCGAATAGGCATAAGCCTTGTTAAAATCCGCCCTGTCGTGAAGCGTGCCGTCGTGTATAACGCATATGCCTTTTTCTGCCAGCTTTTCCGCCATTTTTTGTCCTACCGCAACAACGCTTTGGGTCGAATCGGTGGTTCGGCAGGTATAATTTTCGTCCTGATAATCTCCGCTGCCAACTAAATAGCTTTCTGTGGTGTGAGTATGCATAATAAGGACTTGAGGCTGATCCGAATAGGCTTCCAATTTTATTTCCGTCGGAATTTGCGCCTCCGATTTTACAAAATCGTTGTCCAGCTCTGTGCAGTTTCTTATTCTGCCGCCCATAGTGAGAGGAATAAAGTTAAAACCATCGGGATTTGAATCAAATGTTGTTTTTCTGACCTTTAAGTCCGAGCTTCCGAAAATCGACAAATCCTCCGGATCGTCGCAAATATTTTGGGTAATTATGTATGACTTATCTGATGAATTTGTTTCCTCGCAAATTGTGGTTGGGGGTTCGGTGGATATTATTTCCGCTTCCGTTATATGACTTGGTTCGGTTTTGGGAGATTCCGTCTGATGATTAGGATTTTCTGAGGTGCTTTGAGTTGCTTCGGGAGAATTTGGCTTATATAAAATTAAGTTTCCGTTTCCGAATCCCGAAATTTCCGTTGAAAAAGACGGGTTTGCGGTAAAGTTTATTGCCGCAGCCATTATTCTGTTTACATCCGGCGGATTGTCAATGGCTTTGCTTATTGCAAAAGGAATTGCCGCCACAATTACAGCCGCTGCCGTAAATTGCAGACATGTATGTTTTTTCATATGTTTTCCTCCTTTATTTTTAATTCGGTAAATCTATATGCAAAAAAATAATCAATATGAAACAGGTTTTTTTAGCTGCATTTTCCTTTTTCGCCCTTTTTTTCCATACCGATAGGGTATATTAAGTACAAATCGTTATGAAGCGGTTCTGCTTGTTATTGTAAATACAGTGTCGGAGAAGATTTGTATTAATGCTGATTCTCAGTCAAATTATAATCGGATTTGCGGAAAGACCGCGCTTAGTGCAAGGAAAAACAGCGCAGACATATGTCATGAATCAAGGCGTTTTGTTTTGTAACTTGTTCTTCGGAAATTAGAGCGTGTTCACATAAAATCAGTATGCAGATTTTCGTGCATAATTTTGT
>CANEHP010000267.1 GCA_947427325.1 uncultured Clostridia bacterium
TCGGCAAAATTTGCCGAAAAGATGCGTGCCAATTTCTATGAGAACAAGTTCTGAATTACATAAATCATATAGGGCAAAAAAATGAATGAGATAAAGATTTACTACTGTATGACGGAAGGAATTACTCAATCGGATTTAGAAAAGGCTTTGACACTTATTCCCGACTGGAGAAAGGATGCTGTGCTTAAAAATAAAAAGACGGCTGACAGAATCAACGGCACTTATGCCTATCTTCTGTTGCAAAAGCTGACTGAAACGGAATTTGGCTTTACAGACTCTTTCCCTTTTATATTGGGAGAAAAAGGAAAGCCTTATTTTTCACAAATTCCCCTTTATTTCAGTATAAGTCACAGCAAGTGCGCTGTGGGTGCGGCAGTATCGGAGCTTGAAATAGGCTTCGATATAACCGACGGCAGAAGCGTCAGAAATGAGCTGGCTGCAAGGATTTGCTCTTCAGATGAATTAGAAGCTTTTAATCGTTCAAAAAATAAACAGCGGTTTATAAGGCAGCTTTGGTGTAAAAAGGAAAGCCTTGTAAAAAGAACCGGAGAGGGATTTTCACAAGGCTTTATCGGTATTGACACCACAAAGGGCTTGTTTTCGGTTTACGATACCGAAAAATACTGTATGGCTGTAAATTGGGAAAAGGGAGAAGGAAATATTGAAATAAAGGAAATAGATCATTCAGAGCTGCTGTAAGGTGATTCTGCGCACAACAAAAGCCTTGAAGCTTATCGGGTATTCCTATAGCTTTTCGAATTGTCCTTGACGAAAAAACTCGAAAAACTATAGGCAAATTATGTAAAGATAACCGCTTACCTTATGTCAATATCCTTTTTTAATTCGGAATCATCGCTGTCGGATAAGCATTCACTCATAAAATCACGGAGTCTTAGATATGTTTCCTCGCTTATAACATGCTCAACCTTGCAGGCGTCAATTTCGGCTGTGGTAGGGTTAACTCCTAACTTGCGTATAAAAAACTCACGGATAAGCAGATGTCGGGAGTAAACCTCCTTAGCTCGCTTCAATCCGTTTTTGGTAAGCTTGATTTCTCCGTCTGCCGCTACTGTGATATAACCCATCTCACGAAGAATACTCATTCCCTTGCTGACGCTGGGCTTTGAATAGCCCATTTCGTTAGCTATGTCTATTGAACGCACATAGCCCGTACGTCGGTTTAAAATATATATAGTTTCCAAATAATCCTCGCCTGAACGCTGTATCTCCATTTTTAACTCCTTTCAAGGTAATAAGGTAATAATAGACTACTGAAATTTTATCATATTTAAAAAAATTTTGCAAGGATTTTTATTTAAGACAACACCGCACAATGACCGCCCAACGTCTTTGTGTGCGCAGCGCTTTGATGCGGTCAAAGCGCAAGTGCCGGCATATTTTTCGAGAAACCCAAGGCTTCGCAGCAAAAGAGGCAGGGTAAGGGGGACTCCCTCATCAGTCTTAGTTGAAGCTTAACGGCGTTTTTGTGATTTTTGCCGAGAACAATGAAGAAATATTGTTAATATAGGTGAATTTTTTGGTAAAAGTTACAAAAAATGCAAGCGGAAGTGCATAAAATTGTTAGGCGGTTTTTGCATAATAAAAAATAAAGGAGAGCGGTAAAATGGCGGAAAGCAAAACGAATGCAATGCGCATATTGGAACAAAATAAAATAAGCTATATGGTTCACAGCTATCCTCACGGAAAAGAGATTCCGGACGGGAAACAGGTGGCGGAGCTTTTGGGAGAAAACCCGGATAATGTGTTCAAAACCTTGGTTACAAAGGGCGAAAACAATTATTATGTGTTTGTGCTGCCTGTTTTAAAGGAATTGAATTTAAAAAAAGCTGCAAAAGCCGTGGGGGAAAAGTCGGTGAAAATGATTCCCGTTAAGGATATTAATCAGGTTACAGGTTATATAAGAGGCGGCTGTTCGCCTGTGGGTATGAAAAAGCTTTATAAAACCGTTTTTGCCTCGGAATGTAAAAACATAGATAAAATAATAGTAAGCGGCGGCAGGGTAGGCTTACAGATCGAAACCAAACCAATGGATTTGATTAACACGGTTGGCGGAATAATTGAGGATGTCACTTTATAATTAAAAAATAAAGAACTTATTAAAGGAACATTGTTAAAAAAATGACAGTGATGCCGATTATAAGCAAAAGGATATTACTTTATGACTATTTATCGTAATAAAAGTTGTGCAATGTGTAAAAAAATGTTATTTTATTTTACTTTTTTTGCAAATAGTCATTGACAAATACCATAAAAGCCGTTATAATTCAAATATATTACGATTTACGGAGGAATTTAAAAATGACAAAGGCAGAACTTGTAACAGCTATTGCTAACAAGACCGATCTTACCAAGAAAAATTCTGAGGCAGCTTTGGCCGCTGTTTTGGAGAGCATTACAGAAGCTCTTGAGAATGGCGAGAGAGTTGTTCTTGTCGGCTTTGGTACTTTTGAAGTTAGAGCTCGCGCTGCAAGAACAGGTATTAATCCCCAGACAAAGAAGAAGATTAAGATTCCCGCAGCTAAGGTTCCCGCTTTTAAAGCAGGACGCGCTCTTAAGGACGCTGTTGCAAAGGCTAAGTAATTGCATTTTTATAAAAAAACGAGCTGCGTTTGGCGGCTTGTTTTTTTATTTATAACTATAGATTTTTTCTTCAATATATGTTATACTGAAGATAAAGACATATTATAATAAGAACTTGTTCTCATAGGAATGGTGTGCGGATTTTCGAGCAAATTTTGTGGAGGACAAGGAAAAATTCCGCAGGAATACTCGTG
>CANEHP010000268.1 GCA_947427325.1 uncultured Clostridia bacterium
CGGCAAAATTTGCCGAAAAGATGCATGCTGAGCTTTATGTGAACACGCTCTAATATAGGAGTAAAAATGGATACAATAAAAAAATTTGATTCAAATATAATGGGTACTTACGGAAGATACCCTCTTGTAATGGAAAAGGGCAGCCGTGAAACCGCAACAGATGAAAACGGCAGGCAGTATATAGATTTCGGCAGCGGAATAGGAACAAATTCTCTCGGCTATTGTAATGAAAATTGGGTAGAAGCGGTATGTGGTCAAGTAAAAACCTTACAGCACACCTCAAACTACTATTACACCAAGGTACAGGCAGATTTTGCCGAAAGGCTTAATCAAATCACAGGCTATTCCGCCGTTTTTTTCGGTAACAGCGGTGCGGAAGCCAATGAGTGCGCCATAAAATTAGCGAGAAAATACAGCTTTGACAAATACGGCAAGGGTCGGCACAATATAATTACCCTAAAAAACAGCTTTCACGGAAGAACCCTATGCACACTTTCCGCAACAGGACAGGATGTTTTCCACGATTACTTTTTTCCTTTTGTCGAAGGCTTTATCAATGTTGAAGCCAACGATACCGAGGACCTAAAGGCAAGGCTTGACGATACCGTTTGTGCGGTTATGATAGAGTACATACAGGGCGAAGGCGGCGTTGTGCCATTGAATAAGGATTTTGTGGACGCAGTCTTTGAACTGTGCGGCGAAAAGGACATTCTTGTGATAGCCGACGAGGTTCAGACGGGCGTCGGCAGAACGGGAAAATTTCTGGCAGGAGATCATTTCAGTCACAAGGCAAACGTAACCACGTTGGCAAAGGGCATTGCGGGAGGTCTGCCTATGGGGGCTTGCCTTGCAGATGAAAGGTGCAGGAACGTTTTAGGCAAGGGTACTCACGGCTCGACCTTTGGCGGAAATCCCGTTTCCTGTGCAGGAGGGCTTGCAGTTCTTGATTTTATCCAAAGCGGAAATCATTTGCAGCAGGTAACCGAAAAAGGGGACTACCTTCGTAATAAGCTGCTGGATATTGGCGAGATTCAAAAGGTGGACGGTATGGGGCTTATGCTTGGGGCTTCCCTTAAAACCAAAAATGCCTCGGAGGTTGTAGCCGAAGCCTTGGAAAAGGGTCTGCTTATGCTTACGGCAAAGGATAAGCTCAGATTTTTGCCGCCTCTTACTATTACCTATGAGGAAATCGACAGGGGTATTGCCATTCTTGAAGGGATTTTGAAATGAACAAATGGTATGACGAGGAATACGGCTTTACAATAGAGGTTATAGCCGTGTCGCATGATAATAAGACGGAAAATCACTGCCGCAACGGCGACGAGGTGGGAGACATTTACCGCTGTACCTATGATTGCCCCGTAAATCAGTGGGGCAGGGGCTTTTGCCAAAAGTCAATGATGCTGCTTTTTCAAATGACGGAGGCTGTCCGCAGCGGCGGAGATTTGCGGAAAATCGGCGGTTTTTCTCCTGCGGGAAACGTTATTGACGATCCCTTGTGTAAGGAATTTGTCTGTCCCGACGGAGTGGTGACATACAGGCTTACCGCAAGAAAATTGAGCGGTGAAAATTTTCATACAGGCGGATATTATAAGGAGTAGGAAAAATGATAGCCTTGAAATGGAATATAGAAAACATAAACGATTATCAGCAGGGAAATCTCCCCCAAAATGCAGTAAAGCTTAAAGCTCCTGCCACAACTGAGGATATGATGAAAAAATCATTGCCTATTATGATGGTTATGTGCATTGTTATGGTAGCTTCAATACTTGCAAAAGCCTTTATAAGCCATGCAATGGTGGTCTTTATTCCAACTGTCCCGGCGGGGTTTGTTATCGGCATAATTTTAGCGGTTGTTCACGAATGGCTGCATGCTGTTGTCTATCCCAAAGAAGCAAAAGTAACAATCGGAAAAATAAAAGGGCAGTTGATTTTTGTGGCTCTTGCATCATATCCGATGAAAAGAAGCCGTTTTGTGCTTATGTGTCTGTTACCCTATTTACTTGGAGTTATCCCGCTAATGCTTTTTATATTTTCACCTGCTGCAAATACGGTTTTTAACGGCTTAATGTTTGGAATGGCTTGTGTCGGTTTTGTTTCGCCTTCTCCCGATGTGCTGAATGTTATTATAGCGATGAAACAGGCGGAAAAGGGCGAAAAGATTATGTTTTACGGAGATGATGTTTATAAAGTATAACATTTTATGAGGTTGGAATTATAATGATACTTGAAACAGAACGCCTATATTTAAGGCAACTTGAACAATCCGATTTTGATGCTTTATGTAAAATTTTAAAGGACGAAGAAACAATGTACGCCTATGAGGGTGCATTTGATGACAGCGAAGTTCAGGAATGGCTTGACAGACAGCTTTCACGCTATAAAAAATACGGCTTTGGCTTATGGGCTGCGGTTTTAAAAGAAAACGGAGAAGTGATTGGGCAGTGCGGACTTACAATGCAGCCGTGGAAGAATATGGAGGTGCTTGAAATAGGCTACCTTTTTCAAAAATCTTATTGGCACAGCGGATATGCCACAGAAGCCGCCAAAGCCTGTAAAAAGTATGCTTTTGAGATGCTGAAAGCCGATGAAGTCTGTTCGATTATAAGGGATACAAATACGGCTTCTCAAAATGTTGCTTTAAGAAACGGAATGACATTAACGGATAAGTGGGTAAAGCACTATCGGGGAGTTGAAATGCCTCATTATCGCTATGTTGTATATAAGAACTTGTTCTCATAGAAATTGGCACGCATCTTTTCGGCAAATTTTGC
>CANEHP010000269.1 GCA_947427325.1 uncultured Clostridia bacterium
CGACAAAATTTGCTCGAAAATCTGCGCACCATTCCTATGAGAACAAGTTCTTAATAATAAATTGTCTGTAATGACTGCTGTTTTGGCAGTCATTTTTTTGATTAAATCATTGCGTTTAATACTAACAGTTTCTTAAGGCAGCGCCTTAACCTTTAACCTTTCCTTTTCCCAAAACCAATTTTACCATTTTTATGCAGGCTCTGTAATTAACAAATACCACAAAAACAAATATTGCCGCCAAAACAGAGTAGAAAACCATCTGATTTTTACAGAACAGTATAACAAAACCCATTGCCAAAAGAGAAATTGTGTTTGTTATCAGCTTGTGCAAATGAACATTCATATAAACAAATTTTTTTGTGTCAATGACTCTGATATAGAAAACCGCAAGATAGCTTACACAGGTAGCTATTGCAGCGCCGTGAATACCGATCAGGGGAATTAAAAGAGCGTTCAGTCCTATATTTGCCGCCGCACCGACCGCCGTTGTAACCATTGACCTTTTGGACTGCTTCGATACAACATAAACGCTGCCCATAAAAGTGACAAAGCAGCTGTACACAACCGCCATAACCAAAAAGGGAGTGTAGATATAGGCAATATGAAACGGAGTGTCGCAAATCAATGAAATAACAGGCTTTATCAACAACAGCATTCCCGCTCCCACAACGAAAACAAAGGACTGGAAGGCGCTGAACACGTTGGTGTAAAAATTTGCCACCGTTCTTGAATTTTTTTCTTTGATAGCGGACATATTCCATGCCTGTGAAAAGATACCCGACAAAAGGGCTATCATATTGGGCAATCGGTAAGCTGCCTTATAGATTCCGCTTTGGGTAAATCCCAGCATTTCCGATACAAAAAACGTATCCGAAACATTGATTATCCACCACATTACGGTAGTGGGAATCATAGGTATGGCAAATCTCAGCATTGCCCGCCGCAGCTTTTTATTAGCGCCGAACAGTATGAAATATCTTGAAAGCCTCCCCATATATGTAAGGAACAAAACCGAGCATACATCTGCGCATACTACCGACAGCAGATAACCCATATTGCCCATTTTAAAGACCAAAAGGAACAAAAGGTTAAACAGAATGTTCATTATCGTGGTAAAAATTCCGTCAACGGCATACAGCCGCACATTTCCCTTTGACCTTACAAAAAGGGCGCAGGTGCTTTTCATACCGCCCGTCATTACGTAAACGGCGGTTATTATTGAATATTCGTTAAGAAGAGTTATGACGTTGTTTTCGGGCAGAACGCCGGAAAGACCGCCTATAACGGGGACTATTAAATAACAAAAGGCAGAACCCAAAACGGTTACCTTTATGCCTATCGAAAAAACCTGTGATTTATCGTATGCATTGTCAAGACCAAAGCGGATAACCGATTCGCCTATCGAAAGAGTGGCAAGGGAGATCAAAAGCGTGGCGGTATCGATAATGGTGCTTATTTCGCCGTAGCCCTCCTGTCCCAGAACACTTTGATAAAACCGCATTAACACCACTACCAGCAGCTTTGAGCCAAACTGACCTATTGCAAGAACAATAGTGTTAGATGCAAGTTTTTTGTACTTATTCAATTTTCGGTATCACCTCTCTTTTCGGCGAGCTTCAATTATCAAAGCTTATTCTCAGTTCTGATAGCTGATCTGCTCCGCTGCAACAGGCGAAAATCTTATAAGCTCCGTTAAATCCAAATTCTCCCTGTTCATATCCACAGCCGTAATCTGATGATTGTCATAAGCCGTATAGTAATAAATACCCTTGTCCGCATTGCAGCAGCAGGTATAAATAGTTATCTCGCACTTATCCTCCTCCAAAACACAGCATCCTCTTTGTTGGTCTACCGAATTTAAAATGTGGAAAAATTGGCTTACGCTTTCCGTTTCGCTTTCTCCCGACACAGAGTTCATTTTTACAAAAACAGCTCTTACAAAACGCGACTGTGACGATAAATCCCCGGGAAGTCCCACTGCGCCGAGCCCCCTGCTGTATCTTTCCAGCTTTAAGCCCTTTGCAAAGGTATTTTGGGGGATTTGCGGAGTAAGATGCATATAGTTATTGAGACTGAACATCTGCATATCGAAGGTGGGATTATTGGTAAGAACGCCGACTGGGTTATCATATATTTTAAGACCCTCCGCCACCGATTCAACGGTAATTGCCGAGTTTTTGTCTGCGATTAACCAATGCAGCTGCGCCAAGGGCAGCTTTTCGTTAAATGGCTTATTGGTGAGATTTATTTTATATAGCAATTCCCTTGCCTGCTGTACCGTTGCGCATTGACTCAATACCCAGGGTATAAACTCGTACTGTGCTATATTGTCCTTTTCCTCTTTGCTGTCAAAGTACACCGCATTACCCACAAAGTTAAGTCCTGCCATACCTAAGCCTTTTTCGTTTACCGCCTCATAGTACAGCGGACAGTCCTCTGCAACATGAGCCATACCTATCATGGCATAGTGAGAAGATATTTCACCCTTTTCACTGAAATTAAAAGGATAATTCCGAGGTGTTATTACTATTTCATCACCGTAGGAAAATTCATAATCCAAGGTTCTGCCGAAATAAAAGTCCTTTGTTTTATAGGTTGCTGCCGTACACATATTTATCCCTTCATATCATTTAGTTCATAAACAGCCACGATTTCATCACCGCTCATCTGACCGTTTTCCGAAAAACCGAATTTTTTGTAAATATCCTGTGCATGCTGAGAACTTGTTCTCATAGGAATGGTGTGCGGATTTTCGAGCAAATTTTGTCGAGGA
>CANEHP010000270.1 GCA_947427325.1 uncultured Clostridia bacterium
TTTGTCTGATTTTTATTAAGATTTAGTATTAATGCTCTTTTGGAAATATTTATTGTAATATTTTTGAAAATATACTATTCCATAATTTAGAAAGTTGTGGTATAATTTAAAATTACGGTATGTTTTTAATATGTACAGTGTAATTTATTTTTGAAAGGCAAAATTATATATATGATATATTTGGATAACGCCGCAACCACAAAGCCTTGTGACGAAGCGATACGGGCAGCTGTAAAATGTATGGAGGAATGCTACGGAAACCCTTCCTCTCTGCACAAAATGGGCATAGAGTCGGAAAAAGTGATTTCCTCTGTGAAAAAAACCTTACTAAGCCGTTTAAATAAAGCCGGTGAAATATATTTTACATCGGGAGCTACCGAAAGCAATAATCTTGCCGTTTTCGGTGCTGCCGGGGCTTTAAAGCGCAGAGGCAACCGTATTGTCACCACCGCAATCGAACACCCAAGCGTTGCAGAGCCCATGAAAAAGCTTATGGAAGAAGGCTTCGAGGTGGTTTCTCTCAAGCCCCGTGATTATGAAAATTTTGAGGACGCTTTAATAAATTCCGTTGACGATAAAACCGTATTGCTTTCCTTTATGGCGGTAAACAATGAAACGGGATTTATTATTGATTCCAAAAAGGTTTATAATTCGGTTAAAAAGCGTTTTCCTTCCTGCATTGTACATTTGGACGGTGTTCAAGGCTTCTGTAAAACTCCGCTTTTTGCGGATCTCATCAGCCTTTCCGCCCATAAGATACACGGTATAAAGGGCGTCGGAGCATTATATAAAGAAAAAACCGTCAGACTGCTGCCCAATGTTTACGGCGGGGGACAGCAGGGAGGAATACGCTCCGGAACAGAGCCTGTGGAGCTGATTGCCGCCTTTGGAGCGGCTGTAAATGCTTACCCCGAAAATATCACGAAATTTTCAGAATTGCGTCACACGCTTTTACAGCATTTGGAACAGTTGGAGAGTATAATTCTAAACAGTAAAAATTCCGCAGACAATATTGTGAATTTCTCCGTAGAGGGCGTAAAAAGTGAAATTATGCTTCATTTTTTGGAAGAAAAGGGGATTTATGTTTCCAGCGGCTCGGCTTGTTCAAAGGGAAAGACAAGCCCGGTGCTTTCCGCCTTGGGAGTGTCCGATAAAAATGCGGACAGCGCTGTAAGAGTAAGCTTTTCGTTAAGCAATACAAAAGAGGATATAAAAGAGTTTGCACTTGCATTAAACGAGGGAATAAAAAGATTCAGAAGATATTACTCCCCCAATTAACTCCTGAAGATTTTATGCAACCAACGGCTGTCGAAAGACAAGGAAGAAAGCCTCAGGAATATGCGCATATTTCAAGGTTTTCTGACGAAGTATTTTGACAGCCGAGCAAGCAAAAAAATTCAAGAGTTAATTTGGGGAGCAACAATTACGGATTTTAAAAAAGTGGAAAATTCACATTTTATCTGAAAATAACAAAAGGGGATTTTTACTATGGAAGTTATTTTGGCAAAATACGGCGAAATTGCCTTAAAAGGACTTAACCGCAGCAGCTTCGAGGATCTGCTTATAAAAAATATAAAGCGCAGACTGGCGCCTTTGGGCAGTTTTGATATTACAAGAAAGCAGTCTACCGTTTATGTACAGCCCTTGTCCGATGATATTGACCTTGACGTTGTCGTTAAGAAAATGTGCAATATTTTCGGTATTGCGGCTGTTCAGAGATGTGCGGTGCTGCCCAAGGAAATTTCGGAGATAATTGAACAGGGTATAATTTATTTAAGAGATACCTTGGAAAACGCAAAAAGCTTTAAGGTTGAGGCTAAACGCTCGGATAAAAGCTTTCCTCTCACCAGCCCTCAAATTCAACAGGAATTGGGCGGTGCGCTTGCCGAAGCATTTCCGAATGTACCCATTGATGTTCACAATCCCGATGTTACGGTGCTGGTTGAAATTCGCGACAAGGGCGCATATCTTAATGCGGAAAAGCTTACGGCGGCGGGAGGTATGCCTGTTGGCAGCAACGGAAACGCCCTGCTGCTGCTGTCGGGAGGAATAGACAGCCCCGTAGCCGCCTATATGATGGCTAAAAGAGGGCTGAGAGTTGACGCTATACACTTTCAAAGTCCGCCCTACACCTCGGAAAGAGCTTTAATGAAGGTGGAAAGTCTTTGCGAAAAGCTTACCGAATACTGCGGTGATATCAGATTTTACTGCGTTCCCTTTACCGAAATTCAAGAGGCGTTAAGAGATAATTGCAGCGGCGATTATTTTACCGTTATTATGCGCCGCTTAATGCTGAAAATAGCCAATTTTTTCTGCGAAAAAAAGCATTACGGCGCACTGATTACAGGGGAAAGCGTAGGTCAGGTGGCAAGTCAGACCCTTGCCGCAATAGGCTGTACCGATAAGGCGGCTGATTATCCCGTTTTAAGACCTCTTGTGGGTATGGATAAAAAGGAAATTGTGGAAATTGCAAGAAAAATCGATACCTTTGAAACCTCCGTTTTGCCCTATGAAGACTGCTGTACCGTATTTACACCCAAGCACCCGAAAACCAAGCCTCTTATTAAGGATGTTTTGCTCGAAGAAGAAAAATTTGACTTTGAGCCTTTGATTTTAAAGGCTGTCAGCGAAACCGTTGTTAAAGACTTTTATATAGGCGGAAATATCTAATAACAAGTTCTAAACATTCAATACAAGGTTATTATACAAAAATTGGAGCGAAGAAAGTGAATAAAAATATT
>CANEHP010000271.1 GCA_947427325.1 uncultured Clostridia bacterium
CGGCAAAATTTGCCGAAAAGATGCATGCTGAGCTTTATGTGAACACGCTCTAAAACAAAACCGCCAAGAATATGTTCTGAAAGCAAAACTGCACAGCTGCTGTGATAAAAGCATCTGTGCGGTTTTTACCGTAAACGCACTTTACGACAGCCTTACGCCGGTATAAAAAGCATTTACCCAATAATCCGAGCTTATGCCGACAACCTGAACGGCTTGTTGGGGATACGGGCAGTAAATCATCTGTTCATCGCCTACATAAATTCCTCCAAAATCGGCTTTTCCGCTGTTATCGGTGCTGAAAAAGACCAAATCGCCTTTTTTAAGGCTGCCGTAATCGGTTTGAGTGCCCATTGACGCTTGATCGGCAATTAGACGAGGACAGTTGATAAAACCGTTTTCCCTTAATACATAATAAATAAAACCGGGATTATCAAAGCCCTCTTCGGGAGAACTTCCGTTCATGGCAAAGGGTATTCCGATAAGCGATTCCGCTGTCTGGATTATCTGGTTTACCGTTTCGGATATATTATTTTCCGTTTCGGTAGTCCAAACACTTTCTGAAGTCTGCGCAACAGTATGTTCAGGCGAAGACGAAACATAAGGCTCGCCTTCGGATATCACGGTATCGACAGTGCTCAGGGTAATTTCATCGGATGTTACAGGCACAGTCTCCGCCGTATCCGTTACCTCGCTGTTATTTATTTTCTGACAGCCCGTGAAAAGAATAAAAGAAAGCGCCGTCATAACAAATATGCCAATTATTTTTTTCATCTGTATCTCCTTAGCTTAGGAAAAAATTCTGTCTGCACATTTTTCAGGCTGCATCCCACAGTCATTGTGCCGCTTTACCTTTAATTATTTATCTGTAAATCATTTTACTTAAAAAAATTAAAATGTCAAGCGAATTATGTCTTATTATGCGTTTTAACCAAAGTTGGGACTGTATTGGCCGCCCAATTTGTAAAATGTTTAAAAGGCGCTTTCTGTTTTATTGTTTTTTCAATAAAATTTTTCTGTATTGAGGGTAAAATTCTTCGTTTGCGCTGAAGATGCGCAGTCGGTATTAAAAACAACGGCTTATGCCTGCTTATTTAATAATACTAATTCTTGATTGAAAGTAGACAAAAGATTTGCGAGGATGATTTTTGCAAGACAAGGCGGAGGACGCCGCAAGGCTGACGCCTTGCAAGGACGACAACGCAGTATTGCGAAAATCAGACCGCAAAGATTGTCTACTTTCAGTCAAGAATTAGTATTAATCAGTATTAAACTGTAAGTCTTCCGTTGGAACCTATTTGCAGCAGAAGAATTTGTTCCTCCTCTCCCGTATCTGCATTAAGGTATATTAAAAGCTGTCTGCCTTCATCATCGGCACAGTAAAATTCATAGCAATATCTTTCGTTAAGTCCGTCCGAGGGAATTACGCACAGATTTGACTCAAAAACATTAACGGAATCCGACAGCTTTTCCGCTGCCAGATCCTTTGTCATTTTCGGAGTTGCCAAATCACGAGAAGTGTGATTTGTTATATATCCTCTTGCGTCAAAGCCTAAAATTTCTCCGTTATCCATTGCAACAGATACTTTAATCAAATCGGTGTACAGAACCACATCATCTCCGTCGGTATTATCCTGTTCTCCCGCAAAATTACAGATGCAAACTCCGTTGCTTATTTCATAATAGGTGTCTGTATAATCATCTATACCCAGTGAATCCAGGTAGTCCTCCGCCTTATCCATTGCTTCCCCTGCTGTTATCGTTCCTTTTCCCACAGCGCGGAATTTTAGCATATAGCTTAAAAAACCGCCTTGCTTTGTCACGGAAACAGTTGTGCTGCCTTCTGTAAAAACATAGGACGGCATTTTTCCGCCTTCTTCCCCGCTTACGGTCAGATTATCGTTGCCGCTTGCCCTTACCGCCTTTTCCAAGGCCTTTTCCTGTGAAATGTCCTGCTGTCCTTTAATCATCAGCGGCTCTTTTTCAAGAATATGGTCGGAAAAAGGACCGTCATAAATTAAAGTAGGATAATTGGAGAAGCCTTCTTCAAAATCGGTAAAGCCTTCCGTAACATTTACCGACTGTTTTTTGTCCGCCGCTCCCGATAGATCGGAAAGGGTTATGTCCCCGTCCTCGATTTTTTTCTCTACCTGCCACATTTTTCCGCTTAAATCCTCTGCATAAGCATAAAGAGTTTTAATATTTGTTTTTTCCTCATCGCTGAGTGTTTCCCCTGCGCCCACCTTTTGCGCAAGGCTTTGGCTGTAGTTGCCCACCTGCGAAAGGAATTTATAAGTCTGTTCAAGGCGAATGTCCTCAATGGGAAGCTGTGCCAGTGCTGCCTTTGCATTGGCGGCTTCGCTCCACAGCTTTCCCGACAGCTTATTCATCATAGCGGGGGAATTTGAATACATACCCTTGTTTAAAGTGGTTTTAATATTGTCAAGGCTTAATGATAAATCCTCCACGGCTCTCATATAGCTGTTCTGCATTCTGAGCTGACTGTCTCCCGCTCTGCTTCCGTTTTGCACCGCCAAAGCCCCGAAGGTGAGTATAAGCGCCACAGCAAAGCTGATCAATCTCACAAAGCATCTTTTTGTAATTGTTACCGTACTGTTTTTCATATTGAAAATCCTTTCCGAATTGCATATTTTTTGTAATTCGAGGTTTTTATACTAATTCTTAATTAAAATAAGACAAAGCCGGCGGGTGGGGCGTTCCTGA
>CANEHP010000272.1 GCA_947427325.1 uncultured Clostridia bacterium
CTTTGCCGAAAATCGGCGGCAGCTTGTCGAAAAACCACAGGTTTCAAAGGTTTTTTCGACAAGCTGATTCCTGTGCTTTTTTCCTTGAAATCGCCACGCACTTAGCGAAATTGCACAAAATTGCTTAGAACTTGTTCTCATAGGAATGGTGTGCGGATTTTCGAGCAAATTTTGTCGAGGACAAGGAAAAATTCCGCAGGAATACTCGTGTATTTCAAGAAATTTTGACGCAGTCATCGGCAAAATTTGCCGAAAAGATGCGTGCCAATTTCTATGAGAACAAGTTCTTAGTTTTCAGATACGCCCTAAAACCAAATAAAAAGCAGACAAATCATTCTATACTATTACATTTTATATTATATACGATTTTGTGATTTTTTTAAAGGGGTTTTTGAAAAATAATCTGTGTTTTTAAATTTTTGGAGGATTTTTTTGTTATACGCACTAAAAAATTGGCAAAAAACAGCTGAAATGATAAATTAAAAAAATCGGAAACAGAACCTATTGTGAAATTTTTCCATAAGCAAATTTTTGGGAATATCAAATCCATATTCCGACCATAATATTTTTGTAGATCACGGCGGCGCTATTTCCCTTTCATTACATAATGTGTTTTAAGGCGGCGGCGCACAAAGACTTAGTGCGGTATCGCCACAGCTATGCCTTAAAGCAAATAGGACATTCGGAGGCGGATATGTATTACGGAAAGGTTGAAATATCGGGGGTTAACACCGCAAAGCTAAAGGTATTAAAGGAGTCTGAAAAAACAGAGCTACTTAAAAAAATAAAAGAGGGAGACATGAAGGCGAGAGAGGAGCTTATAAACGGAAATCTCCGCCTTGTGTTAAGCGTTATTCAAAGATTTAACGGACGAGGGGAAAACCCCGACGATTTGTTTCAGGTGGGAGTTATCGGTCTTATAAAGGCAATCGACAATTTTAATTTGGACTTGCAGGTAAAATTTTCCACTTACGCAGTCCCGATGATAATCGGGGAAGTAAGAAGATATCTTCGTGACAGCGGCACAATGCGGATTTCACGCTCCCTCAGGGATCTTGCGTACAAGGCTATGCAGGTGAGAGAGCGCATTATCAACGAAACCTCCGCTGAACCTACCATAGAAGAAATTGCAAAGGAGCTGGAGGTAAAAAGAGAAGAGGTCGTTATGGCTTTGGAGGCGGTAAGCGATCCTATTTCTCTTTACGAGCCTGTTTTTTCCGAATCGGGAGATACCGTTTATGTTATGGATCAGGTAGGTGATAAGAATAACGATATAAATTGGCTTAACGAAATTGCCTTAAAGGACGCTATTGTGAATCTGGGCAACAGGGAGAAAAAGATACTTAATCTGCGCTTTTTTCAAGGAAAAACGCAGGTTGAGGTAGCGGAGGAAATAGGGATAAGTCAAGCGCAGGTGTCAAGGCTTGAAAAAGGTGCGCTTAATAAAATAAAAAGTCAGATATAATTATTGCTCCCCCAATTAAATCTTGCCACAATACTTGATGCGAATAAAAAATCTCTGCGTCAAAAATGCTCGCAATATGGCATATTGCTGTGCTTTTTTCCTTGATATTTTTCATTTGCGCCTGCATCCTGCGGCAAACTTTAATTGGGGGAGCAATAGATAATCAGGGCGTGTTCACATAAAATCCGCATACCGATTTTGTGTGAACACGCCGGGATCTGTACTCGGTCTGCCGTTATTGGGGCGGTACAAATCCTCTGCAATTTCGTATATCTTGCTGAAGTCCACTGCTTTTTCTATTTTTCGCAGCAAATGATCTTCTGGTACAAGGTCATCTATGAATATTATTTCTCCTTGCTCTCTTCCGTTATTGTCTTTTGTCAGCGTTTTCCTTACCTCTTTATTATTATTCCTCTATCGCTGTGCAAAACTCAATTTTAAATTTGCGCTTCCACAATATATAGAGGTAATTTATATAAAGTTATCCATATAAAGCGTTTGTATTTTGCAAGATATGCGTTTTGCTCATCTCTATTGCTGGACTTTTTATACAGACTGAAATACTCGCTCACCGCTTAAGGTGGGCGAGTATTTTTTATTATAGAAAAACAAGTAAGCATTTCAGTTTTTAGGTTGATAAAATGTCGCAAAAAGTATTGCTTTTACAGCGAATTGGTGGTATCATTAAATTATTAAAAAGAAAAGCAGGGTGAAAACAGTGAAAACAGAAATGGAAACCGCAGTTAACAGGGAAAGCGATCTTGAAATAATGACAACGGATATTATCCGACAGTTAGGAATACCTGCCCACATCAAGGGTTATTGGTATTTAAGATATGCCTTGATTTTATGCACGGAAAACAACGAGATGATAACTTCGGTTACCAAGACTCTTTATCCCGCCGTTGCAGCAAAATTCAAAACCGCCCCTTCCGGTGTGGATTCAAACATAAGGCGGGCTATAGAAATAGCTTGGGACAATAAGAATGAAGAGGTGCTGAGTCAATATCTCGGCAAAACGGTTTTAACAAGAAAGAAAAAACCGACAAATGCGAAATTTATTGTAAGCATTTCGGAAATGCTGAGTATAAGGATTAAAATGCAAAAATAATCGGCAGGGATTTTTGTCCTTGCTGATTATTTGCGTTTTGTTTAATTTGCACATAATTTCCAAAGTTTTCCACGGGTTAACAGGGCGTTGACATTTTGGATTTTGCTTGTCAATTTTTTGGATTTTGCGTG
>CANEHP010000273.1 GCA_947427325.1 uncultured Clostridia bacterium
GGCGTCGGCATCAAAGCAAATGACGAAACGAAGCAAGCGGCAAAATTTGCCGAAAAGATGTATGCTGAGCTTTATGTGAACACGCTCTAAATTAATCCAAATAAGTATAACACAATTTTTGGGAAAATACAAGTTTCCGAAATCGGTGGGTTATGAAAATTGTTGCTGTGTGGCAGCAATCGGAGTTATGTATTTTTCGGAGGCTGTAAAAAATTGACAGTTGACAGTTAAGGTGTCGGCTTCGGCGACAGATTTGAAATGTTACGTTTCTGCCCGCATTTCAAGCCCTTTCTTTGAAAAAACCGCATTCGCATAGGAAATAAGACCGACTGATGATATTTTAAATCGGTGAAGCCGCTCCACAACTGTCAACTGTCAACTTTAAACTGTCAACTGTCATGTGAAATTATACCTTTACAGATACTCTAAAAATTTATTGCAGTATCACAACATTAACAAATCCGCAAAAAAAAAAGCTTTTAAAGCTTGGCTCTATTGACAAAGCTATAATTAACAAATATAATAAAATCAGAAATCAAAATTTTTAGAAGTTTCCTTGAAAAAATTTGTGCAGAACCCTTGCCGAAGGTCAAGGAAGAAAACCGCGGGAATATGCGCATATTTCAAGGCTTTCCGACACGGTATTTCCGCAGGGGGCAAGCAAACAATTCAAGATTTGGTTGGGAGAGCAATATACAAGCCGTCTTAAAATATTTTGCGTAAAATACAATATACGAAGGATAATCTATGTTAAGAAATAATTACAGCTGTGCGGTTTTATTTATTCACGGAATTTTAGAAACACCAAGATATTTTGATTTTCTCACAACAGCGATACCAAAAAACTGCAAGGCGTATTTTTTACAGCTTAAAGGCAACAAAGGAAGTGTAAGAGATTTTTCAGCCGTGTCTATGAGCGTCTGGAAAAAGCAGGTTAGAGCGGCGGTCAAAAGGCTGCTTAATGAGAATCAAGAGCTTATAATTGCCGCACATTCAATGGGGGCGTTGTTAGCTGTTGAAGAAGCCGTTAAGAATCCCTCCGTTAAGCTGTTTTTAATAAACGCTCCTTTGAAAATACAAATCAGATCACAAATGCTGAGAACCTGTTTTAAAATTTTCTTGGATAAAGTTAAGCCGAGTGATATTCAGGCGTTAGCTGCAAAAAAAACCTACGGAATCGAAAAGAACAGAAATATCTTTCTTTATTTTGGATGGATACCCAATTATTTAAGTTTATTTTCGGAAATAAGGTATGTCAAAGGATTGCTGAAGGAACTAACGTCTCCATGCCTTGCTTATTTTTCGCTAAATGATGAAATGGTATCGGCAAAATCCGCCGAACTGCTTAAACCCTGCCCTTCTGTAAAGGTTAAGCTTTTGAAGGAGTCGGGACATTATTACTATTCGGAAGGAGATACGGAAATCTTGCGCCGGGATTTTATAAATATGATCATTATGCTCGGCGGTTGATAATAAATCCGTATTGCGCAAAGCATAATAAAAACTGTAACCGAATTGTAATTGCTTTTGTATTACAATAAGTGTAGAGTTAAGCCTGCAATTATCAACACCTTCGGTAATTGCACAGACTAAGAACTTGTTCTCATAGGAATGGTGCGCGGATTTTCGAGCAAATTTTGTTGAGGACAAGGAAAAATTCCGCAGGAATACTCGTGTATTTCAAGGAATTTTGACGCAGTCATCGGCAAAATTTGCCGAAAAGATGCGTGCCAATTTCTATGAGAACAAGTTCTAAGGAGTATGTATGAAAAAAACAAAAATAGCTGCCGCTTTAATGCTGTTTGCCCTTTCTTTGGGAATTACGGGCTGCACTTCGGTGCAGGCTGACGACTTAACGAAAGGAATTTCAAGGGGACAGGTTGAGGGAAAGGCAGCGGACAGCGATTTTATCGGCGCAAATATGAGCTTTTCCTTGGAGCTGTTCAAAAAAGTCCAAAAGGAAAAACCGCAAGACAACGTTTTGGTTTCACCCTTGTCGGTGACTGCCGCCCTTGCCATGACCGCCAACGGAGCCGACGGAGAAACCTTGTCTCAAACGGAAGAGCTTTTGGGGGGAAATATTTCCTTGGAGCAGCTTAACGGCTACCTTTACGGCTGCCTGGATTCCTTTAAATCGGGAGACGGTTTTAAGCTGAATATTGCCAATTCGGTTTGGATAAAAAACGATCCGAATCTGACTGTGGAAAAGGGCTTCCTGCAAAAAGCCGTGGATTACTACGACGCACAGATTTACAGTGAAAATTTTGACTCAAAAACCCTGAATGCCGTAAATAATTGGGTTAAAGCAAATACCGACGGTATGATTCCCAAAATAATCGACAAAATCGATCAGGATACGGTTATGTATCTTATAAACGCCCTTGCCTTTGACGCAGAGTGGGAAGATATTTATATGGATTACCGGGTAAAAAAAGGCACGTTTACCGATATAAACGGCAAGGAGCAAGGCGTTAAAATGATGGGCTCTGACGAGTACGGCTATCTTGAAGACGAAAACGCCGTCGGCTTTTTAAAAAATTACAAGGGCGGAAAATACAGCTTTGCAGCACTGCTCCCAAGTGAGAATATTACCGTTAACGAGTATATTCAGGGTCTTACCGCCGAAAGGCTTCTA
>CANEHP010000274.1 GCA_947427325.1 uncultured Clostridia bacterium
TGAATTGCGCTGTCGTCCTTAGTAAGACAAAGAACAACCAAGCCTGCCGAAATAAGCTGCGAAATAACCGTCGCCAAGGCTACTCCCGCCACATCCATTTTAAAGACAATAACAAAGAGCATATTTAACAGCACATTTACAGCCCCTGCCGTTGTAAGAAAGTATAAAGGGCGTTTGGTATCCCCGACAGCACGCAGAATTGCCGCGCCGAAGTTGTAGATCATACAGGCGGGCATTCCCAAAAAGTAAATTCTGAGATACAGCACCGCTAACGGCAGCTGAGCTTCGGTAGCGTTCATAAGCACCAGCAATTCGGGAGCAAGTATAAAACCCAAAACCGCCAAAATCGTTCCGCTGATAACAGAAACCAGCATAGCGGTATGTACGGAATCGTGAAGCAGATTATAATCCCCTGCTCCGTGAGCCCTTGCCACGATTACATTTACGCCTACCGAAAGACCTACAAACAGGTTTGTGAAAAGATTGATCAGCGAGGAAGTCGAGCCCACTGCGCCCATTGATATATCTCCCGCAAATCTCCCCACAACTATTACATCGGCTGCGTTAAACAAAAGCTGAAGTACGCCCGAAGCCATAAGCGGCAGCGAAAACAACAGCATTTTTTTCAATACTGAGCCGCTGCACATATCCATTATATATTGCTTTTTAGCCAAAACAGTCTCCTTTTCCCTTCAATTAGAACGTGTTCACATAAAATCAGCATGCGATTTTATGTGAACACGCTCTAAAAACTATTTAACACAATGACCGCCGGACGGAAAATTTCCGCAATCGTAATATGCATGGTGCTTAAATTCCGAAATTTTTCCATAAATTCAGAGCGTCGCCATTCATTAAAAGTACAATTTTCACTATATATGCATATAATTGTAATAAATCAAATAAAATAATACAACTGTTCAATATGCTACAATTTGCATATTAACCTGCCCGTTCTCGCTGATTTCCAGAACCCCGTAGGTAGGAGAATTTTTTCCTCGGGGAGAACCGAGACTTCCCGGATTCATAACATATATTCCGTCAATTTTTTCCGCTCTGTATATATGAGTATGACCGTAAAGCAGTATGTTGCAGTCAGCGATTTTGGCTTCCTCAATAATCATATCGAGTCCGCTTGTAACGTCCTGCTCATGTCCGTGAGCGCAAAAAATGCGGCACTTCCCCAATTTCAAAAGCTGTTTGGAAGAAGCAGTGCAGAAATCGCATTCGCCCTTTACAAAAACAAAGGCTTTATCGGGGTGAAGCTTTGCCACATCCGCAAACTCGTTAACTCCGTCCCCTAAATGAATATAATAATCGGCGGGATTTTTTTCCACAACCTCATTATATATCTTAAAATCCTTATGCGTATCAGCGACAACGATAATTTTCATAGCTTTCCTCATATATTTTTAAATTCAAAATGCATACAAGATCATAAAATAATCCTTGTAAGGCTATTATAGCAAAACGGAAAATAAAAGTCAATTCCATTATATAAGGGCTTATCTGAAAACAAGGCAATTTTGTACAATTTTGCTAAATGTGCGGCGATTTCAAGGAAAAAAGCGCAGAAATACGAGGGTATTTCTTAGTTATCTTTATGGGATAACTACCGGCATTCTTTGACGCAGAAAGCGCCCGCAGTCAGCAGAAATTCGTGCAACGGCAACTTTTCGGATACGCCCTGGCGAAGAATAAAATTAACTAAAAAAACATAAAGTAAAAGGAGGCATATATGAACGCAAATATAGAAAAAATGATTGAATTGGTCAGCAAAAAATTAGGCATACCTCAAGAAAAGCTCAAAGCGTCCTTGGAAAAGGGAAATATTGACGATATGCTGTCAGATATGAGAGGTGAGGACGCAGAAAAGCTTAAATCGGTTATGAACAGTGCTTCTTCCAAAGAAAAGCTGCTTAATTCTCCGGAAGCATTGCAAATAATGAAAAAAATGGGAGAAAAATAACATTCGTAAAGGAGGGATAAAATGTCGCAGGAGGATTTAATGGCTAAGCTGTTTGAACAGCTGTTGGAGGCTGAGGGGGATAAAAACAAAAATACGGAAGCCTCCGATAATCCTCAAAGCGACAGTTCAAATGACTTTTTCGGCAATATAGATATAGAAGCAATAATGAAGCTTGGTGAAATGCTGCAAAGTATGAATGCATCGGACAAAAACACCCAGCTCTTATTGGCTTTGAAGCCGCATTTAAGACCTGAAAACAGGCAAAAGGTTGATAATGCTCTAAAGCTTATGAAAATAATAAATATTCTGCCTCTTTTAAAGGAAAGCGGAATACTGAACGGATTATTTTAACAGGGAGGAATTTTTATGGAATGGACAAAAAGCAATATAAGCGGCTCTGAATTGGAAAGACAGCAGCAGGCTTACATAAAGGAGGCTTTGGAGATGGCAAAGCGGTCTGTTTCCTTGCAGATGGAAAATGCTGCGGCGAAAGCAGCTGCCGAAAAAGCTGCCGCCGAAAAAGCCGCTGCCGAGAAAGCCGCCGCCGAAAAAGCTGCCGCCGAAAAAGCTGCCGCCGAGAAAGCCGCCGCCGAGAAAGCCGCTGCCGAGAAAGCCGCTGCCGAGAAAGCTGCCGCCGAGAAAGCCGCCGCCGAGAAAG
>CANEHP010000275.1 GCA_947427325.1 uncultured Clostridia bacterium
GGCAAAATTTGCCGAAAAGATGCGTGCCAATTTCTATGAGAACAAGTTCTAACATTCTCCAAATATTCAAAAAGGGGCTTTTATGACCAGTATTAAAAAAATAAGCTATGGACAGCTTGCAATAATTTTAGTGACGTCGCGGCTTTTCTGCGAAGCGGTGAATTTTCCCTTAAATAATACTCAGTATTGTATGCAGAGGTTTTTTGTGATAATCACCGCATACGTTATATTGTTTATACAGTTTATTCCTATGCTGATATTAACAAAAAAGTATTCGGGCGAAAGCGCCACGGGAATACTTACGGAAAGAAATAAGATTTGGGGCTGGATCGCTGCGGTATTGGTCACTGTTTCGGTGCTGATTACCGCCATATCTTCTCTGTGCCGGCTGAAGTTTTATGCCTCCAGCACCATTTACGGACAGGCTCCTCCCGCCCTGCTTATTATTCTGCCGCTTTTGGTATGCGCATTTGCGGTTTGGAAGGGTATTCAGGGTACTGCAAGAAGTGGAGTGATTTTTGCAGGCGTGTTTGTGGGATTTTTTATTATTATGCTTGTGAGCGTTTGGAAGCTTGTAGACCTTAAATGGCTTTACCCCGCCTTTATTGAGGACGGGAACAAATTTTTTGTACAAGTATGGGAACAGATAGGCAGCAACTCCGAAATAGTTTTCTTTGCCGTATTGGCGGAGCATGTAAAGGAGAAGGCGCATAAAACAATATTATGGTATGTGCCCGCCATTATGATTTTGCTTTTGATTATGTGCTTTATTGAAATCACCGTGTTAGGTCCGTTTTTGGGCAGTGCAAGCTTTCCGCTTTTCACCGTTTCCGCTCTTTCCGACATTGTGCTGTTTCAAAGATTGGACGGCATAGATGTGGCTGTGTGGACGTTGATGTGTATTATCAAAATCGCTCTTTCCCTGCTTTGTATACGGACGGTATTCGGCAGGCTTTTAGGAGAAAAGCAGGGTATGATCGCTGCCCTTGCGGGAGTCGTCATAATCGGCGGACTGTCTTTGATGTACGGAGGAAGCGTAGATTTTGTAAAGGCAGTTACGGGAATACTGACATTCGGTCTGCCCATGATGATATGCGGCATAGTTTTGCCTATTATAGCTCTTGTTTTAGCAAAGCACACCAAAAAGGAGAATAAAAACAAAGATGAACAAAATTCTTAAGGCAGCTGCCATAATTACGGCGCTTACAGTCCCGCTTACAGTCTTAAGCGGCTGCGTTCCTCATACGGAGCTTAATGAAAAGGCTATAGTTCTGGCAATAGGCATAGATTATGAGGACGAAATATTTAAAACCTGCTTTCAGTATTACAATCCCTCCGGCACAGGCGGTCAGACTCTTGTGGATAACTCACAGCCCAATGTACTCACCGCCAAAGGAGAAGGGGAAAATGTCTACGGCGCTTTGGAGGACGCTTCCTTTCGCTGCGGCAGAGAGCTTATGCTTGGCGTTACCCAGCTTATTATAATAGGCGAGGATGCGGCAAAGCATTCGGTAGATCAAGTAATGAATTTTACAAAGAGCTATTTCCAAAGTCACCCCGATATGCTGGTAGCCGTATCCGAAGGCAAGGCCTGCGAATATATGCAGGTAAAATTTACCGAGGGTACTGTTTCTACACAAAAGCTTAAATTTATGCTCCAAAATGCGGAAAAAAACGGAATAGTGGCGCTGCCCTCGGCGCTGGAACTGTTTATGTCGCTTCAGACAGAGCTGAGAAGCTCCTGCCTGCCTCTCTTCAGGCTTATAGAGGGAGAGGGCGATGAGAAGTCCGATACCTCCGAGGACGGAAAAAACATTGAAATATGCGGCGGAGCGCTTATTAAAGACGGAAAAATGATAGATGAAACGGATATTCAGGTTATGTCTGGTCTGGAAATGCTGTGCTGCAAAACCGAAACAGGCACGGTTACCGTGGACTATGAAGGCGAAAAGGTTTCAATAAGTCTGGTGGATATAAAGACAAAGCTTATCCCCCATTTTGAAAACGGAGGTCTGGTGTTTGACGTAAAGGTTTTTTCAAAGGGAAGATATTTGATTGAGCCGCATAACAGTTATATAGACGACAACAACGAAAAAATGAACCGACTTTGCGGCGAGGAGCTTATAAAAAGAATGACAAGAGCCATTGAGGAAACTATGAGCAAGTACGGCGCAGATCCCTGCATATTGGAAAAAACCATAAGACATTATGACTACAAGCTTTGGAATGACATTAAGGATAACTTTGAGGAAGTCCTGAAAAACTGTCTCTTTAGGTTTGAGACCGATATTGATATTGACAAGCTGATTTTGACCAAGTGATAAAGCGGAGCATCATTTTGAGAATTTCGAAAGTCTTTTATACTAATTCTCGGCTAAAAATAGACAAAGATTTGCGAAAATCAGACCGCAAAGATTGTTTATTTTTAGCCGAGAATTAGTATTAAAATCAGTTATCAGGCTTTGCCGAAAATCGGCGGCAGCCTGTCGAAAAACCGCTGCTTTCAGAGTTTTTTCGACAGGCTGCAAATTTTGCCTTGCAAAATTCTCTTTTTGTGATATAACAACCTCAGACTTCCTAAAGAGGAAGA
>CANEHP010000276.1 GCA_947427325.1 uncultured Clostridia bacterium
GTCAACAATCATCTCATCGGTGCCGTTGACAGTAAAAAATCGTACATTTACCGCAAACTTAATAAATCTGTCATTTCTCGGAATATTATGATTTCTGAAATCTTCAGCGAGAAACAGCTTTCCCGAATTAAAAAACAAAATTGCCTCACAATCGGGGAAAAGCTCCATAACGGCCTCCGCAAAGTCCATATCCGTATTTGCTCTTTCCATGGGAGGCAGCGCCGATGATAACATATCGGTGGCTATTATCTGATGCTTGCATTCCTTAAGCACCCTGTCCTTATCGGGACAGTCCCACATCTGGCTTCTTGCAAAACCGTCCGTTTCTTCGCCGTTAAATGGCGCAGCGGGTGCAATCATAAGCATGGCGGGAGAGTCCCCGTCCTCAAAACGGCTGATATGATCCTTTGCGGCAATTCCCGCTCCTTTATCGTTATACCAAAAGCAGTCTATATTTCCCAAACGCTTTTTCATTACCTCTGTAAGCTTTTTCTTTGCGGGGAATTGGGGTTTTTCTTTAAAAAGCAGCTTAATTATAAAAATTCCGCCGGGTTTTTCCTCTTTGCTTAAATCTTGATTAAATACTTCCTTCATAAGTCCCTCCCTTGAATAATGCCGATCCCTTTTTAAGCTGACCATAATGCACATTTTTTAAAGGGGATCGGTATAAGAGCCGTATTCCAAAGGTCAAATTATCCCCTTGCGGCAGCCTGTTCCGCTTCATATGCCTTTTTTCTGTCCTCAAGGCTTATCCTGTTTTCACAAACCCTAACCGTATAGCTTGTAACGTTCCGCACTGTTTCTCCGTCAATCTGCAAGGCGGTGGGGCGGTCATATTCCACCGTTACTTCCTTTGCGGTGAAAATATCAATATTATCGGTATATTTTATATGTTCTCCCTTAAAGGTTGACGGAAAGGCGCAAAGGGCAAAAAATCTGAGCCAGTTATGAAACACCATCGTAGAAACGATTTCGTTTTTAAGTCTGTCCTGCATAGGCGTAGGCATAATTCCGCCGCCGAAATACCTGCCGTTCATGGTGGGTGAAAGCCATACCTTTTTGTAGGTCCTTGTAACGCCGTCTGCCGTCACCTTAGCGTTGGTGGGGGAATATTTATAAAACAAGCCCTTTAAAGCAATAGCGGTATAGTTTATTTTGGTGCGGGGCTTCTTTTGGCGAAGCTTGTCCCCTTCCTCGCAGCAAAAGCCGTCTATTCCGTAGCCTATGCCGTTTATAAATTTTGCGGTTATGCCGTTTACCGATACGGTGGGAAGGTTTATTATGTACGGATTAAGCAAAAAGGGCTTTGAGCCTTTTGCAATTCCCAAATCAAAAAGAAAATCGTTGCCCGTTCCCGTGCCGTAGTATAAAATATCACGGGACAAATGCTTTTCGTCAAGACTGTTGATAAAACGGTTAATGGTTCCGTCGCCGCCGGATAAGATCAAGATGTCATCCTTTTGGAGAGAGTCAAAAAAACCGTTTAAATCGGGAATTTTAGTAAGGTCCGTAAATTCCGTCTCATCGTCCGGGTAATACTTCTTTACCTTTCTGCACTCCTCCTCGCCTCTGCCGTTGTCTGCGTAAGGGTTAAACAAAACCATATACTTTGCCATAATTTATTCCCTGCCTTTTCAGAATCATCTTAACAGGCTGCTGTCCCGCCCTGCTAAGTAAGATTTTTAATTTTTCCTTTTCCTTTTTTATGCCACCGTCTTATTATTGCCGTTATCCTCGTCTGTCTGATTGAGCGCCTTCAGCATAGCGTTCCTTACCCTGCTGCCAAGCTGATTTGTCCTTTGGCTCATTACCTCTTCCACAGTGATAAGGTCAAGATATTTCAGCTTAATACAGGTTTTTTTAAAGGGAAAGTTTTTACGCACCTGCTCGGTATTCTCCATAACGGCCACCAATATGGGCACGCCCGCTTCCTTGGCTATTCTGAACACCATATTGTGAAAGGGCAGCAGCTTTCCCGTTCTGCTGCGCGTACCCTCGGGATAAATGCCGACAGAGCACACCCCGTTTTTCATGAGGGCTGCCGCACGGTCAACAGTAGTCTTGGCATTTCTCGGATTTTCTCTGTCAATGGGCATAAAGCAGCAGCGTCTGATTATTCTTCCGAAAAAAGGAATACGAAAGTTTTCGGGCTTGGATATAAACGCCAGATTAACACGGCGGCGAAGTGTAATCCAACTTGTGATAGGATCGAAATTTGAGCGGTGGTTAGTCACCAGAAGAAACTGTCCTTCCCTTGGTATAAGCTCCTTGCCGCTTACTTCAACCTTTATTCTTGCCGCAATGTAAATAAGTATGGTGTAATAATACAGCAAAAAGCGGTAAAATCTGCTGTCCTTATCGTAAAGCCTGTCATTATCAACGAAAAGTCCGCTGATAATAAGCGCCGCCCCCATAAATAAGACAAATCCCGCAGCGACGACTGCAATTCCCAATAAAAACTGTAATAAAACTTGTAACACTGTCATAATCTCCCTGCTTTTTCTTTATTTTAGAACTTGTTCTCATAGGAATGGTGCGCGGATTTTCGAGCAAATTTTGTCG
>CANEHP010000277.1 GCA_947427325.1 uncultured Clostridia bacterium
ACAAAATTTGCTCGAAAATCTGCGCACCATTCCTATGAGAACAAGTTCTTAATTGGGGGAGCAATATAAACGTTTATTCATCTCTTAACTCTATTTTTAACCGCTTATGGAAAAATATTCAGTTTAAGCTGTTATATTTTATTATCGGAATAGAGAAAGTGTGATTTGAGAAAAATAAGAGCGGGTTTTATCTTTAAAATCTGACAAATGTCATATTATCGGATGATTTTCCGCACTTGTATTTAGATTTAATCAATGCTAAGATAATAAACAAGAAATATGAATTTGTTATAATGCATTCTGACGGAAAGGCGAGCTATGGAAACTGTTGTAAAGGTAGAAAAGTTAGTTAAAAGATATAAGGAGCTTATCGCTCTTGACCATTTGGATCTGGACATTAAGGAAGGCGAGGTTTTCGGACTGTTAGGTCCTAACGGTTCAGGAAAAACCACCTGCATAAACTGCATACTTGACCTGCTCACCTATGATAAGGGAGAAATTACCGTTTTCGGGAAGAAAATGTGCAATGAAACAAAGTCAAAAATCGGCGTGGTAATGCAGAATGTTGCGGTGCATGACGAGCTTAGCGCAAAACAAAACATAGACTACTTCTGCGGCTTGTACATCAAGGACAAAAATTTAAGGAAGCGGTATGTCAGGGAAGCCATAGAATTTGCGGGCCTGGAGGGCTTTGAAAAATTTCGCCCCAAAAAGCTTTCGGGAGGACTTCTCCGCCGCCTTAACATAGCCTGCGGCATTGCCCATAAGCCAAAGCTCATTATAATGGACGAACCTACGGTAGCGGTAGACCCTCAAAGCCGCAACAAAATTTTAGAGGGCATTGAGGAGTTAAACAGGCAGGGCGCAACCATAATTTACACCTCTCACTATATGGAGGAGGTAGAGCAGATCTGCACCCGAATAGCCATAATCGATAAAGGCAAAAACCTTGCAATCGGAACAAAGCAGGAGCTTAAAAAGATGATAAAGAACACCGAAACCATAACGGTGGAAGCGGCGGGCTTAACGGAAGAACAGCTGACCGCATCAAAGCAAATGCCTCATTCCTATGAATGCCGCTACGACGGAAACACCCTTACCCTCCTTTACAGCGGAGGAAAGCACAACCTCACAAGGCTTCTGGACTATCTTCACGGCGAGGAAGTGCCTATCGGAAGAGTTTATTCCCAGCTGCCTACCTTAAACGACGTATTTTTGGAGATCACGGGCAAGGAGCTGAGGGGGCTGTAAACTGTAAACTGTAAAGAGGAAGGAGCAAAGGCTTTTGTTACACTGTATAAAATACGAGCTGATAAATCTTATCAGAAATAAAATTGTAGTCTTTTGGCTTTTAGGCTTTCCGGTAATCCTGGGCACGCTGTTCTTCGTAGCCTTCGGAAGCCTTGCAGACAAGGAAAATGATTACAGGCAAATTCCCGTAGCAATTATAGAAAAGGGGGAAGCTCCCGAAGGCTTCGACATTTTAATAAACGCTTTGTCCGGGGACGAAGAAGCCCTGTTTGATATTAAAACAAACAGCGAGGACGAGGCAAAGGCGCTTATGGAAAAGGGAGAGCTTGACGGCATAATTTACAAGGACAGGGAAATTTCTCTTGAAGTGCCTTACGGCGCAGGAATAAAATCGGGTATAGTGAAGTCGGTGCTTGAAAGCTTTACAAGCCGCTATCATATTATCTCCTCGGTGGCGGAGAAAAACCCCGAAAAGCTGCCGGATTTACTGAAAAACCTTGATGAGGAGGAAAGCTTTGTAAAATCCTCCTCCAACGACGCCAATAACGATCCCTACGTTCAGTATTTCTACAATCTTATTGCAATGGCGGGACTTATGGGCAGTATGATGGGAATGTACTGCGCCATAAATCATCAGGCAAATCTGTCCTATTTGGGCGAAAGAGTTGAAGCAAGCCCTATAAGCAAAATAAAGGACATTTTATCCTCCCTTGCCGCTACCCTGCTTTTACACAATGTTTTTACCGATATAGGAGCGGTGTATCTTGTATTTGTACTTAAAATAAATTTCGGCGTGCCGTTTTGGGTAATAGCCTTGGTAATTTTCCTCAGCACTCTTATAGGGGACTGCATGGGCTGCTTTGTAGGCGCCGTATCCACCATGAAGGAGGGTGCGAAAAACGGAATACTTTTAGCTGCTTCCCTCGGACTGTGCTTTTTAAGCGGGCTTATGTTCGGCGGAATGAGGCTTATTATTGAGGAGAACGTACCGATAATAAACCGCATAAATCCTGCGGCGGTAATAGTGGACTGCTTTTATTCGCTTTGCGTTTACGGCAGCTATGAAAAGCTTTGGAGCAATGTTCTTGTGCTGGTCGTATGGTGCGCCTTGCTTTTAACAGGCTCTTTTGCCGCTACAAGAAAACGCAGATACAAAAGTCTGTAAAGGAGGAATAAAAAATGGTTTTTAGGGCATATTTAAAGCTGATACCCTCCCATATAGGCTCAGTGATAATGTATAGGGTGATATTCTGC